>JBDTXQ010000097.1:0-8319 GCA_040006115.1 Usitatibacter sp. | reverse complement strand
CTCACCGGGCACCGCAGGTACGTCCGACGTGGGACGCGCACAATAGTGCCCTGGGCAAGCGTCCAAGCTACCAGCTTATCGGCTCAAGGATGTAAGCCTGGACGAACACCGCAGGAAACCAACCGCAACCCTAGAACAACTTTTCCTGGTCGGCGGCGAGCGCCGAATCAAGGGTTTCCTGCATTGCAACGATTCTACGACGAATCGCCGCCGCGTCAAATGAAGAAGATTGCGGGGCGTTCGAACGGTTCGACATGAACTCGTGCGCAATGTTCAGCGCCGCCATGATCGCGATGCGCTCGTTGCCGACGACCTTGCCGGTGTCGCGCATCTCCTTCAGCTTGGCGTTGAGGTAGTCCGCGGACGCGAGGAGATCTTTCTCCTCGCCGTCGGAGCACGCGACACGGAACTCCCGGCCCAGCAGGCTCACCGTGAGCGCGCCCTTCTCGCGCGTCTTTTCCTCCGCGCTCACGATTCGGTCTCCGGGATCTGCTTCAAGAGCGCCTCGATGCGCGTCTTCGCGGCGGCGAGCTTTTCGACGAGCCGCGCATTCTCGTCGGTGCGCGAAGCGACCTGCTGGCGAAGCTCGCGATTCTCCTCGCGCAGCGCCTCGAGACGCTGCACCAGCTGCCGAAGCTTCTCCTCGAGCGAGTCGAGTTCCGAGTCCATCCACAAACCCTATTGCAAAAGCCATGTGCCGTCAATGCATAAGGCGCTCTTTTGAAAGTCGTTTCGAGCGCTTTTTCGAGCGCGGGGGTATGATTTCGCGAGCGAACGGATGCATGGGAAGCCGGTGAGATGCCGGCGCTGCCCCCGCAACGGTAAACAAGCAGGAATCGCCACGCACGCCACTGCGGCCTAGCGCCGTGGGAAGGCGGTGGTTCCGATGCTTGCAAGCCCGGAGACCGATCCGGACGCGAAGCACACCTGGGTCAGACCCCAACCAGGAGAAACCGGGGTCTGACCCTTAACCACGGCCTGCGGGGACGCTCGCCGCACGATGAAGGAAATCGCCTTCGCATGAAAACGCTCCATATCGCGGGCCTCGCCGGCCTCGCATGCCTGGGCGCGCACGCCCAGTGGACACAAAACCTGCCGCTCCCGCAATCCGCCGACGCCCTCTTCGTCACCGCATCGCGCGGCCTCACGCCGGTGACGACGATGCGCGAAGCGATCGTGATCACTCGCGAAGACCTCGAGGCCGCCGGCCCCCTTTCGCTCGGGGAAGTCCTGCAGCGCCGGGCGGGCATCGAGCTGCGCGCAACCGGGGGGCAGGGGCAGCCGCAGACCCTCTTCATCCGTGGCGCGGGCACCGCGCAGACGCTGGTCCTGGTCGACGGCATGCGCGTGGGCTCCGCCACGGTCGGCACTACCTCGATCGAGCACATTCCCCTCGAGATGATCGAGCGCATCGAGGTGGTGAAGGGCCCGCTGTCGAGCCTCTACGGCCCCGAAGCCATCGGCGGCGTGGTCCAGGTATTCACGCGCGGCAAGGGCGTTCCGCACCTCTTCGTCGCGACGAGCTACGGCAGCGACAACGATCGGCGCGCATCCGCGGGCCTCTCGACCGCCAACGACAAGACGCAAGTCTCGCTCGCCGCCGGCGTGAGCAGCGTGAACGCGCGCAGCGCGACCAACGCGCGCAACTTCTTCTACAACCCTGACCGCGATCCCTACGCCAATGCGTTCTTCAACGTGCGCGCCTCGCATCGCCTGTGGCAGGGCGAGACCCTCGCTCTCGAGGCCTTCACTACCCGCTCGCGCACGCATTTCGACAACGGCCCCGGCGATGACCGCAACGACCAGGCGATCTCGGGCGCGAGGCTTTCCTCGTCGACCGAGATCCTGACCGGATGGTTGAGCCGCCTCGTCGTGGGCGAGGGGCGCGATCGGCTGGCCATCCGCTCATCCATCCCCAACTCCATCGAGACGCAGCAGGACCAGGCCTCGTGGGTGAACGAGTTCGTCACTCCGGGCGGCGCCGTCGTGGCCGGCGTGGAGACGCTGCGCCAGCGCGTGGTGAGCGACGACACGGCGAATGCCTTCACGCGCACACGGCGCGACATCAACTCCGCCTTCGTCGGCGTGAACGAGGCCCTGGCCGGCCACCGCTTCGAGGCGAGCGCGCGGCGCGACGACGACGACCAGTTCGGGCGGCGCAACACCGGGAGCGTGAGCTACGGGCTCGACTGGCCGAGCGTGGCGCGCCTCTCGGCCACCTACGCGCGCGGCTTTCGCGCGCCCACCTTCTTCGACCTGTACGGGCCCACCTTCGAGGGCTACACGCCCAATCCCGCCCTCGAGCCCGAGCGCAGCAAGAGCTACGAGGTGGCGCTGCGCAGCGATCCCGCCGCCGCCACCCAATGGCGCCTCACGGCGTTCGACCACCGCTTCGACAACCTCATCGTCTACAGCTTCGCCGAGGCGACGGTGCAGAACGTGGCGCGCGCCCGCGCACGCGGCGTCGAGGCGAGCTTCGAGGCGCGCTGGTGGGGGGCGCGGGTGCGAGCCGCGGTCACAGCGCAGCGCCCGCGCGACGAGACCACCGGCAAGCGCCTGCAGGGGCGCGCGCAGCAGTTCGGCACGATCGACGCGACGCGCGAGTTCGGTCGCTGGACCGCGGGGCTCTCGGTCCTCGCGACCGGCGCGCGCTTCGACTCGGCGGGCGAATCGCCGGGAACGCGCCTCGGAGGCTACGCGGTGGTGGACGCGCGCGTGCGCTACGCCTTCGACAAGCGCTGGTCCGTGGACATCGCGGCCACCAACCTGGGGGACCACCGCTACGAGAACGTGGTGGGCTACGACGCGCCGCGCCGCGCGGTACTGTTAAGCCTGCGCTTCGAGTCGTTCTAGGTCACGCGCGCACGTAGTGCCCGCGCACCGCGAACGAGGCGCCGAACTTCGCCTCGCGCTCGCGATCGTGAATCAGCAGGCCCGGGGCCTCCTCGAGGTATTGCGCGATCGCCTCGAAGGGCCCGGGGCCGTGCTCCGGGCGCACCGGGTGGCCGTTCACGATCGTGTCCTCGACGATGAGGTAGTCGCCCGCCTTGAGCCTCGGGACCCACGCGCGCAGCTCGCGCAGCACGTGGTCGCGTGAGTGGTCGGAATCGAGGATGAGGAAGAGCGGCCCGCGCGCCGCGGGCAGGAGCGCCAGCGCCCGGTCCACCATCATCGCGCTCGCGCTGTCGCCCACGAGGAAGGTGATGCGCTCGTGGCTCGCGAGACGGCGCGACAGCGAGTCCACGTCGATCGAGACCACGCGCCCGGCGCCGCCGCGCGCGGCGAGGGTCTCGGCGAAGAAAAGCGCCGAGCCTCCGTGGCGCGTGCCGGTCTCGATCACGTGCTCGATGGAGCGCTCGAAAATGATCTCCTGGTAATTCCAGATGTCGCTCGGGAACTTGAGCGTGCGCACGCCGTGCCAAGCCATGTTCTTCCAGACCTTCGCGTCGTTGAACCAGCGCAGGTACGCCTCGGCCTCGGGCGCCATGCCGAGATCGTCGAAAGGCTTTCCGCTCACGGCTTCACACCGACCACGCGCATGTCGCGCGGCTCGCGCAGCTTGAACTGGGCGGGCTCCTGGCGGACCTCGCCCAACCCCGCCTCGGAGAGAAGCTCCTTCAGGGATTCCGGCGTGTAGCCCCAGCGATGGATCATGAGAGGGTCCTTCCACTTCGGATCGCCATAGAACACCCACATGGTGCGCTGGCCGTTCTGGTCCTCGCGCGAGAATTGCCCCGGATTCTCGAGGAATGTCTGGCACGCCGAGAGGATGTTCGGGCACTCGATCACCATGCGCCCGCCGGGCTTCAGCACGCGCACCCACTCGCGCATCACGTCGTGGATCTCCCAGCGCCAGAAGTGCTCGACCACGTGCACCGAGAGGATCTCGTCGGCGCTGGCGTCCGCGAAGGGCGCGAGGTCGTGCAGGTCGCAGATCACGTCGGGCTTCATGCCGGCGCGCGCCTCGACCACGTCGACGTTCACGTAGCCGGGCAGGATCTTGTCGCCGCATCCGAGATTCAGCCGCAGCGCGCGCTCCGCGCGATCGCCGAGCGCCTCGGCCCAGCGACGCCCGCACTCGAACGGCGAATGCAGGCGCGCGATGCGCCGCTGCGCCTCGCGCACGCGGGCCTCGGTCGCGGCCGGATCCTCGAGAACCTCGAGCGCACCCGCCACGAGGCCCTTGCCGATCGGCACGAGGTCGGCGAACGGCATGTACGAAGGCACCGGGTCGGCCACCACCATGCGCCCCGCCCAGAGCGACTCGAGGAGCCGGTTGGGGCTCTTCACCGCGGTGCGCGCCGACTCTTCCGCAGGGATCCACACGAGGTCGCTTTCCGCGAGCGTCTTCCAGGTGCTCTCCACCGACCATGGCACATGCACGATGCGCAGCTTCGCGGGATTGGCGGCCTGCAGCGCCGCGATGAAGGCGGGCGGCTCGGGCCATTGCGCGGTGACGATGGAAAGATGCACCGGGACGTGCTGCGCGAGCGCCTCCAGCTCCGCGGACTTCGCCGCGATTCCCTGCAGGTTCGACGGATGCCCGAACCACGCGACACGCAGCCATGGAAGGCGCGGGGCGAATTTCGGGAACGCGCGCGGTCCCTCCACCGGATCGGTGATCACGATCGGATCGCGCCCGGTGTTGCGCCTCACCGAATCGGCCATCGCGTCGGTGCTCGCGACGACGATGTCCGCGTGCGCCACGAGGTTGCGCAAGTGCGCGCCGAATTCGGCGCTCTCGAAATGGTCGTCGCAGAGGTCGACCACGACCTTCACCCCGCGCGCCTTCATCGCCTTGGCGAGGTCCTCATTGGCGGCGTGGAAGCTCTTGGAGATCACCAGCGCGTCGCATGGGGCGTTCTTCACTTCCTGGGGCCAGCCGCCGGGCCCGAGGATGGCGATCTGCACCTGGTGGCCAAGGCGCGCGAGCTGCTGCGCCGGGATGAGGACCCGGTAACGCGCCGAAGCGAGGTCCGACGTAGGGCCTGCCGGCGTCTGGCGCAGCGGCGCAACGGTGGCGAAGAGAAAGCGCACCTATGCCCCGCCGGCGCGGCGCGTGCCGAGCATGTTCACCATGAGGTAGGGGAGGTACTTGCGCCGATGCCCCTGCCCATTGTCGATCTTCACGATCATCTTGCTGTCCTCGCCCACCTCCGCGTCGGTGATCGCGATGAACTCGCCCTCGGTGTTGGACGAGTAGTAGACGTTCTCCCACGTGAACTCGGCGAAGAGCGACATCACGCCGCGATGGGAAAAGCGGAAATAGTCGTCGGGATAGGCGTGATAGCGCCACACCCACGGCACCGACATGTAGAGCTTGCCGCCGGGACGGATGAGGCGGGTGAGGTTGTCGGCGAAGAGCCACGGCTTCTCGACGTGCTCGAGCACCGAGCAACAGATGCCGAGGTCGAAGTGGTTCTCGGCCAGCGTGCCCACGCCCTTGCAGAGGTCGACCACCACGTCGACCCCCGTGCCTTCCGACATGTCGAGGCCCACGTAGGGCGAGCCCGCGTAGAAGTCGCGGAAGCTCGACGTCGAGCCGTAGTCCCTGGATCCGATCTCGAGCACGGGGCCCTCGATTTTCGGGACCCAATGCTTGAGATACGCGAGCTGGTTGAAGTCACCCATGGATTTTCGATTCTAGTTCAGTTGCGCTTGGGCTTGCCGGTCGCCGAAAGCGTCGCCTCGCGTTCGCGCAGCCACTCCCCGGCGTATTCGCTCTGGCGATATTCCGCGAACCATGGCCCGCCGATGGTGAAGTGCACGAGCGCCGCGTCGGGTCGCGGCGGGTCGTATTGCGAGAGGTGGTTCCAGCGCGACGGCAGAGCGCCGATGAGCGCCTCGCTCTCGAGCCACTTGAACTGATGCAGCTCGAGCCCCGAGGCGGCGTTCACGTATTCCGGCGTGAGCCCCTTGCAGCGCGCGCAGTTCATCAGCATCACCGACGACCAGTTCTTCTTCTCGTACTTGGTCTGCGTATGGCCGAGGAACTTCACGTCCTCCTTGGGCACGTGCGCGTGCTTCACCACTTGCACCGCGTAGCGCTCGTCGCGCAGCTTCCAGAGGTGGGCGATGTCGTCCAACATGAGCATGTCGCAGTCCATGAAGAGCGCCCAGCCTTCGTAGCCTGCCAGATACGGCGTGAGGAAACGCGAGAACGAGAACTGCGTGGATGCGAGCGCGTTGTGCTCGCGCTGATGCACCGACTTCAGCTGGGAGAGCATCACCGGCGCGATGGTGACCGGCACCGACGCGCGCGCATGGATGCTGTGCGCGAGGACGCTGAAAGCCACTTCCTCCGCGCAGTCGTAGCCGATGAAGACGCGTATCAAGGAGTTCCTCCGGGCTTGAGATCCTGGGCGAGCGCGGCGAGGGGCGCGGACCAGTCGCCGCGCGCGTCCTGGCGATAGGTGGGAAATCCGGGAAACCACGGCGACTCGATGCCCATCGATTGCCAGCGCCAGTCGGCCGGATGCGGCACGAGGATGCGCCCCTGGCCTCCCGCCGCGGCGATGAGGTGCACGTTGGTGCTGCTCACGCCCACGTAGTCGTCGAGGACGGATGCGAGCGCGAGCATGTCCTCGAGGTCGTCGTTCGCGGCGCAGAGGTCCACCACCGGCGCGTCGAGCGCGGCCTCGAGCGCTTCGCGCGCGCCCGGCGCGGGGTGGCGCTGGATGCTTGCGAAGCGCACGCGCAACCCCTTCAGGGCGCGGCCGATCGCGGCGGGATCGATTTCCTTGGAGAGCACCGTCTGGCCCACCGGCCCGCGCCCGGACTGTGTGCCCGCGATCCATGCGAGGCCGATGGTGGGCAGGGCTCCGGCGTTGAGGCGCGCGCGCATGCGCGCGACGCGCGCCTCGTGAGGAGCGATGCGAAGCGTGGCGAGCGGCTCCCGGGCGATGGGCTGCGTGAAGAGCGGCAGGTCGCCCATCCACACCGCGACGGCGCCGGCCGGGAGGGCTTCGCCTTCGATCCAGGAGGCGATCGGCAGGGCGCGCGCGATCATCGCGTGCAGCCGGGAATCCGTTCGCACGTGCAATCGCGCACCGGCATCGGCGAGCGGCTTCGCGTAACGCATGAAGAAAAGCACGTCGCCCACGCCCTGCTCGCCGAGGATCGCGATGTCGGCGCCCGCGAGCGTGGCGGGCAGGCGCGGCGGGTAGGCGCCGCTCGCGATCGACTCCAGGATGGCGGGCCCGCGCGTCGGGCGGAAAAGGTACTCGCGCCAGCCCTGCTCGAAATGCCCGCCGCGCAGCATCTCGGAGGCGAGGGCGACGTGCGCGTCTGGAAGCAGCGGGCTCGCGCGCAACGCCGCGTGGGCGAGCTCGATCGCCTTGGCGGATGCGCCATCGTTTCCGTAGAGGGTCGCGAGCCGCGCCAGGGTGAGCGCATCGAGGTTGCCGGCGCTCTCGGCCGCGGACATCTCGCGCAACGCCTCGTCGCGCTTACCCTCGTGGCGCAACGCGATCGCGAGGTTGATGCGTGCTTGCGCATCGCCCGGCTCCCCATCGAGGGCCGCGCGGAACGCCTCGGCGGCGGCGCCCCAGTCCGATCGATGGAGCAGCAGCACACCGCGCGCGTTGTGCAAGCTCGGCGGAATCGAAGGCGATGCCAGCGCGCGCTCGACCTCGGCCTGGGCCTCGCCGGCACGTCCGAGCGCGTCGAGAACGAGCGCGTATTGGCCGCGCGCGAACGCGTCATCGGGCGCGAGCGCGAGGAGCTGCGCGAAGGCGGCCGCGGAAGCCTCGATGTCGCCCGAGCGCTGCAGGCCGATCGCGATCACGAGCAATGCCTCGGGACGTGCGCCGCTTCGCTGCAACGCCTCGCGAAAGAGCCGCGCCGCGCCCTCGACATGCCCCACCTGCAGCAGCGTGCGCGCCGCATTCAGGCGCGTCTCGACGGACTCCGGATCGAGCTCGAGCGCGCGCCCGAAGCTCTCGATCGCCTCCGCGGCGAGGCCGAGGCGGAAGCAGGTAATGCCGAGGCCGTTGTGGGCGTCGGCGTATCCCGGCTCGAGCGATACCGCCGCCTGGAACGCGCGGCGCGCCTCCTCGATGCGCCCCATCTGGTCGAGCGCGAATCCGAGCGCCGCGAGGGGGCGAGCATGGGTGGGTTCGAGGCGCGCCGCGCGCCCAAGGCGCTCGACCGCGACGGCGAACTTGCCCATGCGGGTCGCGACGACGCCGGCGAAATGCGCGATCCCGGCATCGCCGGGAAAGCGCGCGATGAGCTCGCCGCAAATGCCTTCGGCCGTGACGAGACGTCCTTGCTGGAAGAGGGAGACCGCGCGTTCGAAGTCCTTCTGCGCGGACCGGG
>JBDTXQ010000096.1:0-8530 GCA_040006115.1 Usitatibacter sp. | reverse complement strand
CGCCGAACGGCGAGTTGAACGTGAGCGCGCGGTAGATGTTGATCCACACGGTGCCCGCCTGCAGCCGCCGCGCCATGGTGTGCGCCCGCGCGAGGTCGCGCGTCCAGACGCCGGCGGCCAGCCCGAAGCGCGTCGCGTTGGCGAACTTCACGACTTCGTCGTCGTCGCGGAACGGCGTCATCGCGAGCACCGGCCCGAACACCTCTTCGTTCATGATGTGATTGGCGGGCCCGGCGTTTTGCAGGATGGTGGGCTCGAAGAAGAGGCCGTCGGCGAATCCGGCGACGGCTGCCCTGCCCCCGCCGATGAGAAGCTGCGCGCCTTCGCCCACCGCGCGCTCGATCATCTGCTGGTCCTTCTGGAGCTGCATCTTCGTCGCGACCGGTCCCATCTGCGTTTCCGCGAGGAGCGGATCGCCCAGGCGGATCTTCCTCGCGCGCGCAACGAGGCGCTCGCGCATCTCGTCGTAGATGCTCTCGTGGATGAAGGCCCGCGATCCCGCAACGCACGTCTGCCCCGCTGCGGCGAAGATCCCGGCGAGCACGCCCGCCTCCGCCTGGTCGAGGTTCGCGTCCTGGAAGACGATGTTGGGGCTCTTGCCGCCGAGCTCGAGGGTCACGCCCGCGAGGCGCGCGCCGGCGCGCGATGCGATCGCCTTGCCGCCCGCCTCGCTGCCTGTGAACGAGATCTTCGCCACGCGCTCGTGGTCCACCAGCGCCTCGCCCGCCTGGCGCCCGCCGGTCACGACGTTCACGACACCCGGCGGGAATCCCGCCTCCTCGGCGAGCCGCGCGAGCTCGAATGCGGAGGCCGAGGTGACCTCCGAGGGCTTCAGCACGATGGTGTTGCCAGCCGCGAGCGCCGGGGCCACGCTCATGATGGTGAGGAAGGTGGGCGAGTTCCACGGCACGATGACGCCGATCACGCCGAGCGGCTCGCGCAGGGTGTAGTTCAGCACGCTCGGGCGCTCGATCGGGATCACGCGCCCCTCGATCTTGTCCGCGAGGCCGCCGTAGTAGTAGAGCCAGTCCTTCACTACCTTCGCTTGCGCGCGCATCTCGGCGATGAGCTTGCCGTTCTGCTGCGTCTCGATGGAGGCGATGGTCTCGGCGCTCTCCGCGATGCGATCGCCCCACGCCATCATGAGGCGGCCCCTGCGCGTGGGCGAGAGCTTGCCCCACGGGCCGTCGAAGGCGTCCGCCGCCGCGCGCACGGCGCGGTCCACGTCGGCGCTGCCCGATTCGGCGAAGCGGCCCCACACCTTGCCGGTAGTGGGGTTGACGGACTCGAACGTGCGCCCGTCGGCGGCGGGCGTGCTCTTGCCCCCGATATGGTTGGCGTACTCGCGGGGTTTTCCGGTGACGGTATCCATGGGGCTTCCTCGGCGTGTTCGTTCGCCGAATACTTTACTACCACCTACGAGCTGGAGAAGGCATTTACCGCGGCGTCCACCAGGAAGGCGACGCCGTAGGCAAGCAGCAGCGCCGTCACGAACACCACGATGCCGCGCGTGAACGTCTTCGGGATGCCCATATCCTCGAGGTAGCGCCGCACGAAGTAAGCGCCGATGAAGAACGCGAACGTCGAGAGGAAGAAGCTCGCCATGGGCGTTTCTTGCTCCCGCGCCGATCAGCGCCGGTACGTGATGATCAGGTCACCCACGGCGTCGACATGTCCCTCGAGCTTGTCGCCCGCGACCACCGGGCCCACGCCGGCGGGCGTGCCGGAGAAGATCAGGTCGCCGGGCTGCAGCGTGATCAGGTTCGAGAGGTACGAGATCTGCTCGGGCACGCTCCAGATCTGCTGCGCGAGGTCGCCGCGCTGCTTTTCCGTGCCGTTCACCTTGACCCAGATCGCGCCCTTGTCGGGGTGGCCAATCTCGCTCGCGGGGCGCAGCGCCGTCACCGGCGCGCTCTCGTCGAAGCTCTTGCCCATCTCCCACGGGCGGCCCAGCTTCTTCGCCTCGCCCTGGATGTCGCGGCGCGTCATGTCGAGGCCGACCCCGTAGCCCCACACGTGCTCGAGCGCCCTCTCGACGGGAATGTTCTTCCCGCCCTTGCCGATCGCGACCACCATCTCGATCTCGTGATGGACGTCCTTGGTGCCGACCGGATACGCGATCTCGGAATTGTTCTGCACGACCGAGTTCGCCGCCTTCATGAAGAAGAAGGGCGGCTCGCGATTCGGATCGGAGCCCATCTCGCGCGCGTGGTCGGCGTAGTTGCGCCCGACGCAGTAGATGCGCCCCACGGGAAAACGCATGTCGCTGCCCTGAACGGGAAGCGAGGCAACGGGGCCCATGTCGATCACGTACTTGGCGTTGCGCAGGTCGTCTTTCATTTCCTTCGTTCTCCTATGCGGGTGAGGCTCGATGGATCGTCAGTGCTGCCGCGTTCCGTGCAGGTCCTGCAGCGCCGGCATCGTGAGGAAGGCGTGCAGGGCGTGATAAAAGCGCCCGCGGTTCACGCCGAGCATCGCGGTGTGCGCGAGCCCGGCGATCTTGAGCAGTTGCTTGTCGGCGCTCGGGAGCTTCGCATAGAAGGCCACGATGTCCTGGTCGGTGGCGATGCCGTCGTGCTCGGCGCGGATGATCATCACTGGGCAGCGCAGCTTCTCCGGGTCCACGAGCGGCAGCCTGGTGACCATGTCGACGTAGGTTCCGGTGGGCACCGAGTCGCCGTAGCGCAGCTCCTCGTCGGCAATGACGGCGCCCAGAATCGACTCGGCGGCGCCGGAGTGGTCACGCGTGAAGACGCTCTCGTAGAATTCGCGGCTCACCGGCCGGCGGTTGCTCTCCTGGTAGCGCACCAGGTTCTTCGCGCGCTGCGCGAGGGTCGGCGAGTCCCTGCCGGTCCACACGAACGCGTCGAGCGCGAGCTTCTCGACGTGCTCCGGATGCTGGTTGGCGAAGCGCCCAGCGCGCAGCGCCCCCGAGGACTGGCCGAAGAACGCGAGCTTCGCGGGGGCGCCCGCCTTCTCGATCACGCCCATCGCCGCCTTCAGGTCCTCGACGCCGCTCTGGACGTCCGAATTGGAGGAAGTCTTCTGAGAGTGCCCGTAGCCTTCGTGATCCATGGTCCACACCTCGAAGCCGAGGCGCGCGAAGTGGTCCATCATCGAGTAGCCCTCGCGGCCCGGGACCTGGAGGTCGAACATGGTCTTGCCGGAGTACGACGAGCCATGCACGCAGAAAAGCCGGCCCGTGGGCTGGACGCCCTCGAGGCGCTTCCTGTACACCCAGAGCCGCACGCCCTTCTTGTCGGCCCAGAACTCGTCGGCGACGACGCGGGCCGCGGAAGGGGCGCCCGCAGCGAGCGGGAGCGCGGGCGCGGCTGCGAGGCCCATCCCGGCGAGCAGCGCATGTCGCCGGGAACGATCGGAAGGCTGGGTCAACAGGGTCTCCTGGGCCGGAAATGCCTCGCGATGAGGAAGACGCGAGCGCGTTTCGCCCGATTATGCCAGCGGGCGCGGCGAACATCGGCTACTTTGAGTGAAAGCGGCTTTCGCCCGGCTATCCGAGGGTCCGCGCGTAGCTATCCAGGTCGGTCTGGTAGCACGAGCACGAGGCGCGCTCGAGCCCCGCGCGGTCGAGGATGCTCACCTCGCCGCGGGAATAGGCGATGAGCTTTTGGGCCTGCAGAGTCCTCGCCGCCTTGGTGATGCCGACGCGACGCACGCCGAGCATGAAGGCGAGGAACTCGTGCGTGAGATGGAAGGTCGACGAGTGCGCCCGGTCCGAGGTCATCAACATCCACCGCGCGAGCCGTTGCTCGACCACGTGGAAGCGATTGCAGCCCGCCGTTTGCGCGAGCTGGCCGATGAGCACGTGGATGTATCGATTCACGTTGCGCGTGAGGGACGGGTTCACGGCGAGCTCGCGCCGGAAGGCCACCGCGCCAATGCGCAAGGCGCTGCCCGCGCCCTGCACCAGCGCGTGCACGTTGGACTCGGGCGCGCCCAGCGCCACGGAGACGCCGAACATGCCCTCGTTGCCGGCGAGCGCGATCTCGAGGGTGGCCTTGCCGCCCATCGGAGTCACGAGCGAGATGAAGCTCTCGGCGGGGAAGTACACGTGACGCACCGCCTCGCCGGGGTTGGCGAGGACCTGGGTAAACACGAGATCCACGACCTCGCCACGGGCGTACAGCCGCTCGCGGTCTTTGGCGGGCAGTGCGGCAAGCAGGCGGTTCACGATGGGGGCGCGCGGCGCGGCGGATAACGTAGGGAACTCCTCTTATGGGAGTGTCCACCGTACCGCGTGCCAGGGACGACGTCTGTTCGTTAACGCACCGACCTGCCGGGAACTATCTCGTACTTTTCACGCTCGAAGGTCCACGTCCTCCCCAACCTCTACATGAAGGTGCCCCCATGCTCTATACCATCGCAATTATCCTCATCGTGCTGTGGCTCCTCGGCCTGGTGACCTCGTACACCATGGGCGGGCTCATTCACATCCTGCTCGTGATCGCGCTCATCGTGATCGTGGTGAACTTCCTGCAGGGACGCAAGGGCGTCTAGGCGAAGGTCACTCCCCCGTCCTCCAGCGGCAGCGAGCGGATGCGCTTGCCGGTCAACGCGAACACCGCGTTGGCCACCGCTGGTGCGACGAGCGGCACGCCTACCTCTCCGATGCCGCCCGGCGCGCCGCCGCTTTCCAGCACGGTCACCGCGATGGGCGGCACGTCGCTCATGCGCGGCAGGCGGAAGTCGTGGAAATTGGTCTGCACCACGCGCCCGTCCTTCACCTTGATCTTGCTGCGCAAAGTGTTGATGAGGCCGGTGACGGCTCCCCCCTCGAGTTGCGCCACGACCTGGTCGGGATGCACCGCGAGCCCGATGTCGGCGCATACCGAGAGCTTCTCGAGCTTCACCTTGTCCGCGCCTCCCGAGACCTCGGCCACCATCGCGACGTGGGTGCCGTAGCATTCCATGGACGCGATGCCGAAGGCGCGGCCGTTGCCCGCCTTGGCGCGATAGCCCGAGTCGCGCGCGACACGCTCGATCACAGCCCGCTGGCGCGGCATCTTGTCCAGCATCGCGAGGCGCAGCGCCACCGGGTCCGTCCCCGACGCATTGGCGAGCTCGTCGATGAAGCTCTCGATGGCGAACGCGTTCAGCGCATTGCTCACTGAGCGCCAGTAGCCCACGCGCACGCCGACCTCCTGGATCACGGAGCGCAAGTCGAGGTTGGGGATGTCGTAGGTGAGGTTCGCCGTGCCCTCGGTCATGAACGGCTCGAGGCCGTCCTTCACGAATCCCGGGAACATGCGCGCGGTGATCGACGGCGAGATCATCTTGGTGGAGAGCGCCGCGATGCGTCCCTGCTCGACCACCCCGCGCATGAGATGCAGGCTCGGCGGCCGGTAGAAGTCGTGCGTCATGTCGTCCTCGCGCGACCAGATCAGCTTCACCGGCGTGCCCGGCATCGCCTTGGCGATCGCGACCGTCTGCGCGACGAGATCCAGGTCGAGCCTGCGCCCGAAGCCCCCGCCGATGAATTGCGGATGGATGCGCACTTGCTCGGGCTTGACCCCGCCCACTTCTGCGGCCACGCCCTGCGCGCCCTGCGGGAACTGCGTGCCCATCCAGACGTCGACGCCGTCGGCGGACACGCGGGCGACGCAGTTCTGCGGCTCGAGGGTCGCATGCGCGAGCATCTGCAGTGTGTAGCGCGCCTCGACCGGCGCGCCTTTCGCGAAGGCCGCGGCGGTATCGCCCGCCTGCTTCACCACGGCGCCCGGCTTGTCCTTCGCCTGGTCAAGCGCGGCGTAGATGGCGGCGCTGTCCAGCCTCGCCGTGGGGCCTTCGTCCCACTGGATCCTAACGTCCCCGAGCGCCTTGCGCGCGGTCCAGTAATGGTCGGCGACCACCGCGACGCCCTCGCCGATGTTCACCACCTTCTTCACCCCGCTCCTCTTCTCCGCGGCGGCGGCATCGAACGACGCGACCTTCCCCCCGAGCACCGGGCACGCCGCGAGCGCGGCATGCACCATGCCGGGCTGCACGACGTCGATCCCGTAGACGGTCTTGCCGCGCGCCTTGTCGGCGCCGTCGAGGCGCGGGAGGGGCTTGCCGATGACGGCGAACTGCTCCCTCGCCTTCAGCGTCACGTCGGCGGGAACGGGTTGCCTTGCCGCGGCGCCGGCCATGGCGCCGAATGAAACCTTGCGCGCGCCGTGGACAAGCTCGCCGTCCTGCGCGCGAATCTCGCTCGCCGGGACCTTCCACTCGGCGGCGGCGGCGTTCACCAGCATCACGCGCGTCGTGGCGCCGGCTCTGCGCAGCGTTTCCCACGCGTCGCGCACGCTTGTGCTTCCTCCGGTGATCTGCGCGCCCAGGAGGTTGTTCACGTAGACGGGATTCGCCGCGGCCTGCACCACCTTCACGCGGCGGGGGTCGACGCCGAGCTCCTCGGCGAGCAGCATCGTGAGCGAGGTGTGCACGTCCTGCCCCATCTCGTTCCTCTGGCAGACGAGGGTGACGGCGCCATCGGCGTCGAGCTTCACCCACGCATTCGGGTCGAGCGCTGCGGCCACGGCTTCGCCCCCAAAGCGAAAGCCGATCATGAAGCCACCGCCGGCGAGCGCGGTGGCCTTGAGGAATTGCCTGCGGGTGACTTCGAGGTTCGCGCTCATGCCGATCGCTCCAGCTGTTTCGCGGCGTCATGGATGGCGCTGCGGATGCGCCGGTAGGTGCCGCATCGGCAGATGTTGCCGTCCATGGCCTCGCTGATCTGCGCGTCGGTCGGCTTCGGGTTCTTCGCGAGGAGCGCCGTCGCGGCCATCACCTGGCCCGACTGGCAGTAGCCGCACTGCGGAACCTGCATCTTGTCCCAGGCGCGCTGCACCGCCGCCCCCACCTTTCCAGAAAGCCCCTCGATGGTGGTCACCTTGCGGCTCTCCACCGCGGAGACCGGAGTCACGCAGGAGCGCGTCGGAACTCCGTCCAGGTGCACGGTGCATGCCCCGCAGAGCGCCGCGCCGCAGCCGAACTTGGTGCCGGTCATGTTGAGGTGGTCGCGCAACACCCAGAGGAGCGGCGTATCGGAGGGCGCGTCGACGGTGATTGCCTTGCCGTTCAGCGTGAGCTTCGTCATGGGATCTCCCCGGTATTGTTCTCGCGCCCAATCTAATCCGCACACGGCCGAAAGGCCACCCGATCCGGTAACAGCTCGTCAAGAATCGCGCGCGGCGGGTGGGGCACAATCCCTCCCATGAATTCCCGGAGGATCGGATGAATTGCCTCTCCCGCGTCATTGGCCACAGCGCCGCCGCAATCGGCCTTGGCTTTCCGCTGGTCGCGGACGCGCAAGCTCCCGCGCCCTGCTCCGCGCCCGAAGCGAGGCAGTTCGACTTCTGGATCGGCGACTGGGACGTGTTCACGCCCGACGGCAAGCTCGCCGGCACCAACCGCGTCGAGAAGCTCTATGGATGCGTGCTGCACGAGTCGTGGCATAACGCCAAGGTGCAGGGCCGCAGCTTCAACGTCTACGACGCCGATCGCGGGGTGTGGCACCAGACCTGGATCGATTCCACCGGCTCCCTCCTCGTGATCGAAGGCGTGTTGCGCGGGGGGGCGATGACCCTTTCGGACGCAACGCTTCCCGGCAAGAAGGACGCGAAGCAGGTGAACGAGATCACCTGGACACCCAACGCCGACGGCTCGGTGCGCCAGCACTGGCGCGTCTCCGCCGACGGCGGCAAGACGTGGACCACCTCGTTCGACGGGAAGTACGTTCGCGCGAAGCGCTAGAAGCGCGTCCCCACGGAAACGCGCCAGGCATCGACTGGCGTGAAGTTGGTCTTCGGATCGCGCGCGACGCGCACGAAGAAGCGCGGCCAGTCGTAGGTCGCCGTCCCGCCCCATCGGCGGATCCTTTCGCCCTCGACGTTGCCGACCTTGTAAAGCGCGTCGAGCGTCAGGCGTTCGCCGCCCGCGATCGGCTCGCGATAGAGGAAATGGAAATGCCGTTGGTCGGGATTCTGGCGGTTGTCGCGCACCATCTGCACCATGAGCACGCGGCCCGATTCGTCGCGACGCCCCGCTTGCACCACGTAGGAATCGTTCGGATCGAAGTTCAGGTTCACGTAGGGCCGCAGGTTGGTGCGCCCGAGGCCTACTCCCGCGAAGTACGGCGCGCCGATTTCCGCCTGGACGCTTCCGCCCACGAATCCTCCCGAGGCGAGCTGGATCGACGGCGACACGCGCACGCCCGTGCCGAACGAACGATCCCATCCTGCGCGCCATTGCGAGATGCCTTCGTCGATGCCGCGGTAGTAGCCGAGCCACGCGTTGCCCAGCACGGAGCCGTATCGCAGGTTGGCGTCGATGCCGTCGGTATGGTCGGAGTACCGGTATTCGCCGACGGTGAGCTTGAATGCGCTCTCCTCGGCGCGCGCCGGGAAGAGGGCCAGGGCGGCGAGCGCGCACGCAATCGATGCGTTCCGTGCGGATACGGTCATGGGCGTGATTATAATCACGCGCTACCATCGCCACTCGCCCCCTCAATTCGCGGACAACCCACCAAGGA
>JBDTXQ010000095.1:0-8534 GCA_040006115.1 Usitatibacter sp. | reverse complement strand
CGCGGCGATCCTCGCGCTTTTCATGATGTTCGGGCGCGCTCTCCTCGAGCTCATGCACTTGTCGGAGAGTTCGTTGTCCATCGCAGGGGGTGTTATTCTTTTCATGATCGCGATTCGCATGGTGTTTGCCCATCCCGAGGGCGCCTTCGGGCCGCACCCGAGCGGCGAGCCCTTTATCGTTCCGCTTGCGATCCCCCTCATCGCCGGGCCCTCGGCGCTCGCCACGGTCATGCTCATGGCCACCCGCGAGCCCGGGAAGATCGGCATGTGGGCCGCAGCGCTGACCGTGACCATGCTCCTCGCCACGCTGATCCTCGTCACGGGTGATCGACTGCAGCGCCGGCTCGGGGATCGCGCGATGCAGGCCGCCGAGCGACTGATGGGGCTGATCCTCACGGCGATCGCCGTGGAGATGCTGCTGGGCGGCGTGCGCGAGTTCGTCGGAGGATTGAAGTGAGCAAGGCGTTCACCCGCGAAGACGATTCCGCGCCCGAGGAGGATCTCGAGGTCGAGGAGGAGAACCCGATCCCCCCGGGATCGAAGAACTACCTCACGCCGCTCGGCTGGCGGCGCATGAGGGACGAGCTCACGTGGCTCGTGAAAACCGAGCGCCCGAACGTGACCTCGGTCGTCTCGTGGGCCGCCAAGCTCGGCGACCGCTCGGAGAACGCCGATTACCAGTACGGCAAGAAGCGCCTGCGCGAGATCGACCGGCGCATCCGCTACCTCACCAAGCGCCTCGAGGCCGCCGAGGTCGTCGATCCCTCGACGCGCGAGGAGACCGACCAGATCTTCTTCGGCGCGACGGTGACCTACGCGAAATCCTCCGGTGAAGAAGAAACCATTCGCATCGTCGGCATCGACGAGACCGACCTTCCCAACAACTACGTGAGCTGGATCTCGCCCATCGCGCGCGCGCTCATCAAGTCGCGTGAAGGCGATACGGTGAACCTGCGCACGCCCGGCGGCGACGAGGAGCTCGAAATCCTCGAGGTGCGCTACGAGCAGATTCCCATGGCCGCATTCGAGCCGTTAACGAACCCCTGGACCCCGAACGCCAAATGACCCCGCTCCGAAACCACGCCCGCACTTTCCTCGTCGCGCTCGTCGCATTCCTCGCCGCCGCTCCCGCCGCTGCTGCGAGCTACCTCTGGGAAGTGTCCTCGCTCACCAACCGCGTTTACCTCTTCGGCACCGTGCACGCCGGCAAGGCCTCGTGGTATCCGCTGCCGCGCGCGGTCGAGGAGGCCTACGAGAGCTCGAAAGTCCTGGTGGTCGAGGCCGACATCACCGACGCCGACGCGATCACGCGCTCGGCGGGCGCGATGATGTACACGCCGCCCGCGACGCTGAAGACCCACATCCCCGCCGAGGACTACGCGCGCTTCACGAGGCTCCTCGCGCGCTACGGCCTGCCGGAGGAGCAGGTGATCCACATGAAGCCCTTCATGGCGGTCTCGCTCCTCGTGTTCAGCGAATGGGCGCGCGTGGGCTACCTGCCACAGTTGGGCGTCGATGGCTACCTGCTCACGAAGGCGATGGCCGACAAGAAGCGGGTGATCGAGATCGAGGGCGTCGACATGCAGATGCGCCTCATGGACTCGCTCACCGAGAAGGAGACGATGCAGGTCTTCAAGGGGACGTTGGATGCGCTGGAGAGCGGGCTCACCGACGAGCAGGTGAAGGGCCTGGTGGCGGCGTGGCAGGCCGGCGATCCTGCCGCGATCCTCAAGGTCGCGCGCAGCTACAACGACAGGATCCCCGGCGCCAGGGAGTTCGAGGAGAAGTTCATCTGGGCGCGGCACGATTCCATGGCGGAGAAGATCGAGGCCATGCTCAACCGCTCGAGCGAGCGCCATTTCATCGCCGTGGGGGCTCTTCACCTCGCGGGGCCCCGCGGGCTGGTGGAGATGCTGCGCCAGCGCGGCTACATCGTCCGCCAGCTATGAGCGTGCGGCCGGCCGGGCACGTCCTCGTCGACCAGCTGGTGGTCCACGGGGCCGACCTCGCGTTCACCGTTCCCGGGGAGAGCTTTCTCGCGGTGCTCGACGGCTTCTACGACGTGCAGGATCGACTGAAGCTCGTGGTCTGCCGTCACGAGTCGGCCGCCGCCAACATGGCCGAGGCCTACGGCAAGCTCACCAATCGCCCGGGCCTGTGCTTCGTGACACGCGGCCCGGGAGCGACGCAGGCCGCGGTGGGAGTGCACACGGCGTTCCAGGATTCCACGCCGATGATCCTCTTCGTGGGCGACGTGGGAAGCGACTTCCGCGACCGCGAGGCCTTCCAGGAGGTCGACTTCTCCGCGATGTTCGCGCCGCTCGCCAAGTGGGCCGCTCGGATCGACAGCGCCGATCGCATTCCAGAATACGTCGCGCGCGCGTTCCAGGTCGCGACCTCCGGGCGACGGGGTCCCGTGGTGCTAGCGTTGCCCGAGGACATGCTCACGCGCGAGACGAACACGTCCGACGCGCGGCCCTACGCGCCCGCGGAGGCGCACCCCGGCCGCGAGAACATGGAGCGCTTCCAGCACCTCCTCGCCGCCGCCAAGAGCCCCCTCGTGATCCTGGGCGGCAGCGGCTGGACGCGCGAGGCTTGCAACGACATCCAGCGCTTTGTCGAGGCGAACGATCTGCCGTGCGCGTGCGCCTTCCGTTTCCAGGACCTCTTCGACAACCGCCATCCCAACTACGTGGGCGACGTGGGGATCGGCATCAATCCCGTCCTCGCGACGCGCGTGCGCCAGTCCGACCTCCTCATCGCGATCGGGCCGCGCCTGGGCGAGATGACTACCAGCGGCTATACGCTCCTCGATTCGCCCGTGCCGCGCCAGAAGCTCGTGCACGTGCAGCCTGGCGCGGAGGAGATCGGACGCGTGTACCAGCCCGAGCTCGGCATCGTCTCGGCGCCGGCCCATTTCGCGCGTGCGTGCGCGGCGATGACGCCGGTCGCATCCCCCGCGTGGAAGGGCGCCGCCGCCGAGGCTCGCGCGGACTTTCTCGCGTGGACGGCGCGCAAGGAAACGCCCGGGCGGGTGCAGATGTGGGACGTGGTCGATTACCTGAACCGGCACTGTCCCGAGGACACCATCTACTGCAACGGCGCGGGCAACTTCGCCACGTGGCTGCATCGCTTCCACCGCTACACGGGATGGCGCACGCAGCTCGCGCCCACCTCCGGCGCCATGGGATACGGCGTGCCCGCCGCCATCGCCGCCAAGATCGCGAGGCCCGAGCGCACCGTGGTGTGCATCGCGGGCGACGGCGACTTCCTCATGGCGGGGCAGGAGCTCGCCACCGCGGTGCAGTACAACGCGCCGGTGATCATCCTCGTCGTGAACAACGGCATCTACGGCACTATCCGCATGCACCAGGAGAAGCATTATCCCGGGCGCGTGATCGGCACCGACATCGTGAACCCGCACTTTGCCGCGTTCGCGCGCTCCTTCGGCGCGGTCGGCGAGATCGTGGAAGAGACTTCGCAGTTCGGCCCGGCGTTCGAGCGCTGCGTGGCCTCCGGCAAGCCCGCAGTGATCGAGCTTCGCACCGATCCCCAAGCGATCACGCCCAACACGACGCTGGATGCGATACGGGCGTCGAGCCGCTCAGGCAAGAAATAGGAAGCGCCATCCACCGATGTTTCAGCAGGGCTTGCGCAACATCGAAGACATCCTTGGCAAGGAAGCGAGCTGCACCCCTCCCGAGCTCGACACAAAACTTGACTGATGCTTGACTAAGCATCATGGCCTACGAACGGCAATTCTCCATCATCCCCGCCTGCGCTCACTGGTCGAGGAGGTGGCAGCGCTGCGGGAGCGGATCCAGGGCGGGGCAGTGGTGACAAGGTCGACGACCCGAACCTGCCCCCGGAGAAATGATGACGACGATTTCCCTGAGAAAGGTGTTCTGCGGAACCGAGCTGAACGTGGTGCAAGAAGAATCCCCGCGCCTATTCCGCCGGAGGCCTGCTACCTGGGCTGGCAGGAGTCGCTCACGCTTCTTGCGCTCCTGGTCGAGGCGCAGATTCCCGGGTAGCCATTGGTCACTATAAGATCGTGCGCGTTGCCCGGCGACGCGCTTCTGTGCAAGTACCTGCACGCGGGGACCTATACCGACTGCTACGTGACGGAGGTCGCCGGACGCATTTCTCACACCGAGTATGTCGAGGCCTTCTACACCACGGGAGTCTTCAGGATCGAAAGGTTGTTGCTCGCCTGGTTCGTATCGAGACCGTCGACGGATCGCGAAGCGCAGGAAATGGCATCGGGACAGATCGCCTCGTTCGCCGCCTGGAGGGTCGAGGCGAGAAGCCGGGACCAGGTACTCCTCTCCGACTTCCAGGGACGCACGCGGTCGTGGCTCATGAGCGTGCCAACCGGGACGAATGCGGAAAGGACTCGCCTGTACTTCGGTTCCGCCGTCGTGCCTGTCACGAAGGTTCGCACCGGAGAAGCAAGAATGGGCCTTGCCTTCCGCGCGCTCCTCGGCTTTCACAAGGTTTACTCCCGAATCCTCTTGCGCGCCGCCGCAGCCCGGCTGGACCGTCTTCGACCCGGCGCCCCGTCAGCGCCGGTAACGTAACTGTCATACTTTCGCGGTAGCCTGCTCGGGAAGAGCCGCCATGACCGAACATATCTCCAAGCAGTACGACCAGGACCTCGAAGCGCTGCGCTCGCGCATGATGCAAATGGGCGGGCTCGTCGAGTCGCAGATCCGCTCGGCGGTCGCGGGCTACCTCGACGGGGACGCGGAGCGCATCGAGCAGGTGATCGCTGCGGACGCCAAGGTGAACGAGCTCGAAGTGGCCATCGACGACGACCTGCGCCACGTGATCGTGCGCCGCCAGCCGGCCGCATCCGACCTGCGCCTCATCATGGCGGTGAGCAAGGCGGTGACCGACCTGGAGAGGATCGGCGACGAGGCCGCCAAGATCGCCCGCATGGCCCACGAGATCAACGTGAGCGGCCGCGCCCAGGCCTCGCGCCTCGCCACCATCTCGCACGTTTCCGAGATCTCCATCGGCATGCTGAGGAAGTCGCTCGACGCTTTCGCGCGGCTGGATGCCGTGGCCGCGGCGCGCGTCATCGGCGAGGACGCCGCGATCGACGCGGAATTCCACGCGATCCTGCGCCAGCTCATCACCTTCATGATGGAGGACCCGCGTACCATCTCGACCTCCATCAACATCGTCTGGGTCGCGAAGGCCTTCGAGCGCATCGGCGATCATGCCAAGAACATCGCCGAGCAGGTGATCTACATCGTGAAGGGAAGGGACGTGCGCCACACTCCGCTCGCCGAAGTCGAGCGCGAGGCGCTCGGCTGATGTCGGCGTCGATCCTGGTAGTCGAGGACGAGCCGGCCATCCAGGAGCTGATCGCGGTCTGCCTCGCGCGCAATGGCCACACCGTGCGGCGTACCGCCACCGCGAAGGACGCCTACGAGGCGGTCGGCGAGGCGCTGCCTGACGTGATCCTGCTCGACTGGATGCTCCCCGACGGATCCGGCCCCTCGCTCGCGCGCAGGTTGCGCACCGAAGCGCGCACCCGCGAGGTGCCGATCATCATGCTCACCGCGCGCGCTGCCGACGAGGACAAGGTCGCGGGGCTCGACAGCGGCGTCGACGACTACGTGACCAAGCCTTTCTCGCCGCGCGAGCTCGAGGCGCGCATCCAGGCGGTGCTGCGCCGGCGCACGCCGCAGCTCTCCAAGGAAGCGGTCGAGATCGAGGGCCTCGCGCTGAACCCCGCAACGCGCATCGTGACCGGTGGCAAGATCACGCTCAAGATGGGCCCCACGGAGTTCGAGCTGCTGCATTTCTTCATGACCCATACCGACCGCGTCTACGGCCGCGCGCAGATCCTCGACCAGGTCTGGGGCGACCACGTCTTCCTCGAGGATCGCACGGTCGACGTGCACATCCGGCGCCTGCGCGAGGCGTTGAGCCCGAGCGGCCACGACCGGCTGGTGGAGACGGTGCGCGGCGCGGGATACCGCTTCCGTTCCTCGGACTGAGATGCTGGTCGTAGCGGCGTGCGCGCTGGCCGCGTTCGGCGTCGGCATCGTCGCCGGATCCGAGTGGGGCTGGATCGCTTTCAGCATCCTGCTTCTCGGGCTCCTCGCCTATCACCGCCGCAACCTGCGTGCGATCAGCCGCTGGCTCGAGCAGGGCGAGGCGCCGGATCCGCCGCGCACCTTCGGCGTGTGGGACCGCTTCCACGCGCTCCTGCACCGCTCGCGGCGTGACGCGGCGAGGCGCGAAGCCGAGCTCGCCGATTCGCTCGCACGCTGGCGCGGCGCCGCGCGCGCCGTGCCCGACGGCGTCGTGATCCTCGACGGCGAGCGCATCGCGTGGTGCAACGACGTGGCGCGCCACCACCTCGAGATCGATCCTGCGCGCGACGCGGGGACGCCGATCACGCACCTCGTGCGCATCCCCGAGTTCCTCGCCTATCTCGAGGGCGGCGACTACTCCCACCCGGTGCTGGTCCAGCCCCCGTATTCCACCGAGCGCGTGCTATCGCTCCAGGCGGTCTCCTACGGGGAGAACCAGAGGCTCGTGCTCTCCCGCGACGTGACCCAGTTCAAGCAGGTCGAGCGCATGCGCCGCGAATTCGTCGCCAATGTGTCGCACGAGCTGCGCACGCCGCTCACCGTGATCACCGGATTCCTCGAAACGTTGCGCGACGAGAAGGATCCCGCGGCGGTGGCCCGCTATGTGGACTTCATGAGCGAGCAGGGCGCGCGCATGCAGCGGCTGGTGGAGGACCTCCTCACGCTCTCCTCGCTCGAATCGTCGCCGCCGCCGCCGCTCGAGGAGAGGATCGAGATGGCCTCCCTCCTCGAGCGCCTCGCGGCCGAGGCACGCGCGCTCTCCGGCGGGCGCCACCGCATCGAGGTGGGCGCCGCGGACAATGTCGACCTCCTCGGCAGCGAGAAGGAGATCGCGAGCGCGTTCGGCAACCTGGTGAGCAACGCGATTCGCTACACGCCCGAGGGCGGCCAGGTCCGGCTCGGCTGGCGCGCGACCGCCGACGGCGCGGCGTTCGACGTGGAGGACACCGGCATCGGCATCTCCGCGGAGCACATTCCAAGGCTCACCGAGCGCTTCTACCGCATCGACCGCGGCCGCTCGCGCGAGACCGGCGGCACCGGCCTCGGCCTCGCCATCGTGAAACACGCGCTCGGCCGGCACGGCGCGATGCTCGAGGTGCAGAGCACGCCGGGTGGGGGAAGCCGCTTCAGCGCGCGCTTCGCCGGGCCTAGGATTTCGCAAGCCGGCCGCTAGCTTCCCGCTGGTACTGGACCAGAGCGTCAGCCGAAACGCCCGGTGATGTAGTCCTCGGTTTCCTGCTTCGCGGGCTTCAGGAAGATCTGGTTGGTCTCGCCGAATTCCACCAGCTCGCCGAGGTACAGGTACGCGGTGTAATCGGAGACGCGTGCCGCTTGCTGCATGTTGTGGGTGACGATCACCACCGTGTAGTCGGCCTTCAGCTCGGTGATGAGCTCCTCGATCTTGGCGGTGGAGATCGGGTCGAGCGCGGAACACGGTTCATCCAGCAGCAGGATCTCCGGGCGCACCGCGATGCCGCGCGCGATGCACAGGCGCTGCTGCTGGCCGCCCGAGAGGCTGTTGCCGCTCTGGTGCAGCTTGTCCTTGGCTTCCTTCCAGAGCGCGGCCTTGGTGAGCGCCCATTCGACGCGCTCGTCCATGCGCGCCCGCGACAGGTCCTCGAAGAGCCGCACGCCGAACGCGATGTTGTCGTAGATCGACATCGGGAAGGGCGTGGCCTTCTGGAACACCATGCCGATCCTCGCGCGGATGAGCGAGACGTCCTGCTTCGAGGTGAGGAGGTTTTCGCCTCCCATCATCACCGCGCCCTCGGCGCGCTGCTCCGGGTAGAGCTCGAACATGCGATTGAAGGTGCGCAGCAGCGTGGACTTGCCGCATCCCGAGGGGCCGATGAAGGCCGTCACCCGGTTCTCGGGAATCTCTAGGCTCACCTTCTTCAGCGCGTGGAACGAGCCGTAGTAGAAGTCGAGGTTGCGCACATCGAGCTTCGGCATCGCTACTTCCTCGAGAAAAGGGCGCGCGCGACGACGTTGATGCCGAGCACGAGGAGCGCGGTGAGCGCCGCGCCGCCCCACGCGAGGCGCTGCCAGTCCTCGTAGGGGCTCATGGCGAACTGGAAGATCACCACCGGCAGGTTGGCCATGGGGCGGTTCATGTCCGTGGACCAGAACTGGTTGTTCAGCGAGGTGAAGAGGAGCGGCGCGGTCTCGCCCGCGATGCGCGCGACCGCGAGGAGGATCCCGGTGATGATGCCGGCGCGCGCCGCGCGGTAGGAAATGAGCGTGATCACCTTCCAGGTCGGCGCGCCGAGGGCGGCCGCCGCCTCGCGCAGGCTATTGGGGACGAGCTTCAGCATGTCGTCGGTGGTGCGCACGACCACGGGCACCACGATGATCGCCAACGCGAACGCCCCCGCCCATCCCGAGAAATGCTTCACCCGCGCCACATAGACGGTGTAGACGAAG
>JBDTXQ010000094.1:0-8537 GCA_040006115.1 Usitatibacter sp. | reverse complement strand
GCATCGCGATCTCGGCGTACATCTCGGGCGTGGTGTAGTCGCGGATGTCGTCGAGGTCCTTCGCGTCGTTGGCGGCTTGCAGGCGGATGAACGCGAGCTTGGCCTGGCGCAGGAACGGCTCGACCTGGAAATCCGGTGGGATGTTGGAGGGGGCACTCACCGCGTCGGCCTGCGCTGCTCCGCCGAGGTTCGCGCCGATGGCCACGCGCGGCGCGGGAGGCGCATCGTTGCCGACGCCCGCGAACTCCACGGGCTTGTCGAGGGGCTTGCCGCGCGCGGCTAGCATGCGGATCACCATGAAGGCGATCGCACCGAGCGCCAGGAACATGAGCACCATGCCGATGCCGCCGCCGAGACCGCCGCTGAACATCGATCCGAGGAGGGCGCCGATGCCCAGGCCCGCGATCATGCCCCCCCAGCGACTCATGAAGCTCGGCTTGGGCGCGGGTGCGACGGGCGTGACCGGCGCCGAAGGCGAAGGCGCAGCCTTCACCGGCGCCGCGGGCGCGGCGCTGGGCGCCTGCTTCATCGCGGGCGTCTCGCGCTGCTTGCCGAGGTTGTTGCCGCCGCCAAAACGGCGGGCGGCGTCGGCATCGAAACTCGCAATACCCACGGTGAGCGCGGCTGCGAGCAGCAGGATCGAGGATTTCTTCATGGCGCCTTCTCCGGGTGACGGCAGCGAGAGCTGCTCGACGAATATGGGGACGTTACACCATCTCGCAAGGCCCCGTGCGCCCCCGAATCCCCAGCACCCTTCTCAGTGTGTCGAGACTAGCTGGCTTTGGGAGGTGGTCGTCAAATCCTGCTTCGAGGGCGCGTAGGCGGTCCTCGGCAGTTCCGTAACCCGTCAAGGCGACCAGATGAGCGTCGGGTCCGAGCCGCGCGCGCAGCTGCTTTGCGAGTTCGTAGCCGCTTAGGCCCGGCAGGCCGATATCGACCAGCGCCACCTCGGGGTCGAACTCGTTCAGCGCAGCAAGCGCGGCGACGGCATCATGCGCGCTCTTCACCCTGTGTCCCTCGGCTTGCAACAGCGCCAACAGAACGGAGCGCGCGTCTTCGTTGTCCTCCACGAGGAGAACGCGCCGAGCGCTGGTGGCGGCTTCTGCAGGCGCGCTCGTCGGCATTCTCGCGGGCGGCTCGATCGCCGGAAAGCGCACGATGAAAGTCGCGCCATGGCCCGCTCCTTCACTGAGAGCCTCCACGCTGGCATCGTGCATCTCGGCGAGCTTGCGTACGAGCGCGAGCCCGATCCCCAAGCCACCTCCCGGGCGGTCGAGCGCTTGCTCGCCTTGGACGAAGGCGTCAAATAGGCTATGCGCAATCTCGGGGGATAGCCCGCTTCCGCTGTCTGCTATCTCGAGACGCGCGGTGGCGCCTTCGCGGCCGACTCGAATCGCGATGCGCCCACCGGGTGGAGTGAACTTGAGCGCGTTGTCGAGGAGGTTGCTGATGATTTGCTCGATGCGCGGCGCGTCGCCTGAAATCCACGCCGGCGACGTGTCCAGATGCACTTCATGCCTGCCAAGGCGCCCGGCGCTTTGCCAAGTGCTGAAGAGTCGCGCGACTGCCTCGGCGAGATCCAGGGGAACGGGGTTCACGGAAACCTTTCCGAAGGTCACCCGGCTCAAGTCCAGGAGATCCTCGACCAGGCGCGTCATCTGCGCCGACTGCCGTTCGAGCACGTCCGCCGTTCTCAATACGAGCGCGCCGTTTCCAGGGCTGCTGCGAAGAAGCGGAGCGCTCATGGTAATGGCCGCGAGCGGATTTCTCAGCTCGTGGCTTAAGGTCGCGAGAAACTCGTCTTTGGAGCGGTTAGCCTCGCGCAGCACCATTTCGGCGCGCTTCTGAGCGTCTTGTCTATCGCGCACCGCCTCGCCTGCTTCCTTAAGCGCGTCGGCTACCTCGCGAACTTCATCGACCCGCGCTCGCGCCTCGAGGGGTGCCGCATTTCCGCGTCCAATCGCCCGGGCTCCTGCCGCTAGCTGGGCCATGGGGTTTGCAATTCGACGAGCGAGAAATGCCGCGAAAGCGAGCGCAAGTCCTAGTGCTGCCGTTGCGGCTGCGACTATTGTCGCCAAGGTTCGCGATGCGACCGCCCCGACTTCGCTCGCGGGAACGGCGATGCCAACGCCGAAGCCGCTGACGGACGAACGGCTGTAGCTCTGGAATGTGTCTGTCCCCTCGACGGTGCGCCCCCGGAACGCGCCTTCCGGCGCACTTGCCAGCGCAGCGCTGAACGCCGCAGACGCAGGGTCCCCTAGTGCGCGCTGCGGAATTCGGGCAGCGAAGCGCTTCTGGGAGTCGACCACTGCGATGACCCATTCCTTCGGCAATCTCTGGGCTCTCAGCAAAGTTTCCAGCGACCCCGGCTTGACGAACGCCGTCAACACGTAGGCTACGCGACCCTCGCGTAACACGGGCACACGAACAGGGATGCCCAACCTGCCTATCACCGGCCCTTCTGACAACCGGCCGATCGCGGGCGCACGTGTCTCCACCACGCGCTGCGTAGTTTCGGGATCCGTGTTGACGGGCAGGACGGCGCCAAAGGGGGATGCCGCATTGGCGAGCTGCTGCCCCGAAGGTGAGGCGAGGATTACGTTATGCCAAGCGGGCTGCGAGGCGAGCATGGCGACCATCTCGGCATGAAACGCGGCGAGGTCTCCCGAGTGCAAGGTCCGTGATGTCGCGATCGCCTCCAGCGTGCTGACCGAGCCGTGCAATTCGGAATCGACCGCGGTCATGAGCGCCCGGGTGCGCTCCATGGCGGAGTGAAGGAATGTCTGGCGCTCACGCTCGACCAGCAGGGTCGCAACCGTCGCGGCAAAGACGGCGAAAGGGAGTACTGCGCCGACTGCGAGTAGCAGGAGATGGGACCTGAGTTTCATGAAGTGCCTTGGGCACGCCCCACGAAGGTGAACCGACGCTTCACACTAGGCCTCGCGTTCGCGGCGAATCATCACTTTCTTGCCGCGCAGGTTGCTCTGCTTGAGCATCTTGATCACGTGCTCGGCGCACTCCTCGGGGACTTCGACCAGCGAGAAGCGATCGGTGATCTGGATCGCACCGATCGAGCTGCCGGGAACGCCCGCCTCGTTGGCGATGGCGCCCACTAGGTCCTGGGGACGGATGCCGGCCTGGCGGCCCGCCGCGATGTAGAGCTTGGCCATGTCCCCGCCGCGCGAGCCGCGGCTCGGGCGCGAAGATGGCCGGCGCTCGCGCTCGCCCGGCGAATGCGGGCTCGCCTCGGGAATATCCTCGTTCTCGTCCTCGCCGTCGCCGACCGTCGCCTGGTGGTAGAGGCGCACCGCGGCCATGGCGATGTCCACGAGGTCGAACTCGTCGGCGAGCGCGTCGACCACCACGCGGAAGTGCTCCTTCTCCTCGCCCAGGATCGCTTCGCGCATCGCGGCGCCGGTGAGCTCGAGGCGCCTGGTGCGCAGGTCCGCGACCGTCGGCACCTTCGCGACCTCGATCCTCTGCTTGGTGATGCGCTCGATGTTGCGCAGCAGGTGGTGCTCGCGCGGCTCCACCAGCGTGATCGCCACGCCTTCACGGCCGGCGCGCCCCACGCGGCCGATGCGGTGCACGTAGGCCTCGGGGGCGTTCGGCAGGTCGTAGTTGATGACATGCGTGAGGTGCTCGATGTCGAGCCCGCGCGCGGCGACGTCGGTGGCGATGAGGAGCTCGGCATCGCCCGCGCGCAGGCGCTTCATCACCTTGTCGCGCTGCTCCTGGGTCATGCCGCCGTGCAGCGCTTCCGAATGGTAGCCGCGCGCATTCATCGTCTCGGTGAGCTCGTCCACCTCGGTGCGCGTGCGGCAGAAGACGATCGCGGCGGCGGGCGACTCGAGGTCGAGCACGCGCCCGAGCGCGACCTTCTTCACGTTGCGCTGCACCAGGTACGCCTGCTGGCGCACCTTGGGCATCTCGCCAGCCTTGGCCGCGCTCTTGGCGATCTGGATGCGGATCGGATCGCGCTGATTTTTCCGCGCGATGGCCTCGATGCGCGGCGGCATGGTCGCGGAGAAGAGAACGGTCTGGCGATCCTTCGGCGCTTCCGAGAGCACCGCCTCGATGTCCTCCGCGAAGCCCATGTCGAGCATCTCGTCGGCCTCGTCGAGCACCACCACGCGCACGCCCGCGAGCTGCAGGCTGCCGCGCCGGATGTGATCGAGGGCGCGCCCCGGCGTCGCGACCACGACGTCGATGCCCGCGCGCAATGCGTGGAGCTGGCGGCCGATGGGCTGCCCGCCGTAGACCGGCAGGACGCGCACGCCGAGCGCCTTGCCGTAACGGTGGATGGCTTCCGACACCTGCACCGCGAGCTCGCGCGTGGGCACGAGCACCACCGCGGTGGGCCCTTCGCTCTTTCCCTCGTTCAGGATGCGCTGCAGGATGGGCAGCGCGAAGGCGGCCGTCTTGCCGGTACCCGTGGCGGCCTGGCCGAGGAGGTCCTTGCCGGCGATGAGCGGCGGGATGGTCTCCTTCTGGATCGGGGTGGGCTCCTCGTAGCCGAGGACGGTCAACGCGGAGAGGATCTGCGGATCGAGGCCGAGCGCGGCGAATCCGCCGTCTTGTAGTTCTGACGTCATGGGGCCGTTAGATGGGGGTGGGGGGGAACCGTTCAGCAAAAACTCCTGTTTTCAGCCGCGCGGCTTGAGGACGACGGGCTCGAAGTGGACGGTCTCGTCGTTGGCCGCGAGCCACACCTGCGCGTCCTGGATAGTGCACTGCAGGCGCATATTGCGCTCCGAGAGGGAAGTCACCTCCGCGGTCACTTCCGCGGGGATCTCGATCACGCAGACGTTCTTCAGCCGTGCGAGGGTCGCCTCGTTCTGCGCCCACCAGAGCGCGGCGCTGCGCCCGCCGTAGATGTAGACCTTCACCTCGTCTGCGCGGCCCGACGCCTTGCGCACGTCGCGTTCGTCGGGAAGGCCGACCTCGATCCACAGCTCGATCGCGCCGGTGAGGTCCTTCTTCACGAGGTCGGGCTCGTCCTCGGACGACAGGCCGCGGCCGAATTCGAGCGCATCGTCCGCGTTCAGCGCGAACGCGAGGAGACGCACCATCATGCGCTCGTCGGTTTCCGACGGATGGCGCGCGATGGTGAGCGCGTGCGTGGCGAAGTGGTTGCGGTCGAGGTCCGAGACCTGCAGCTCGGCCTTGAAGATGGTGGACTTGAGCGCCATCGGTCAGTCGAGCTTGAGACCGGCCTCGTGAACGACCTTGCGCCACGCTTCGAGCTCGTTCCCCAGCACATTGGCGAGGTCGGAAGGCGTTCCCCTGAAAGCGTCGGCACCCTCGCTCTCGAAGCGCTTGCGCAGCTCGTCGCCCGCGGCGGCCTCGTTGATCGCCCTGTTCAGCGTGCGCACGACATCGGGCGCCATGCCGGCGGGGCCGACGACGCCCCACCATGTCTCGACGTTGTAGCCTTTCACGCCCGACTCGTCGAGCGTGGGCGTGTCGGGAAAGAGGCGCGTGCGGGTCGCGGCGGTGGTCGCGATGAGGCGCACCTTGCCGCCCTTCACCTGCCCGAGGATGGTCGGCACGGTCGCGAAGAACACCTGCGCGTTGCCGCCTATCAGGTCGAGGGTGGCGGGGCCGCTGCCCTTGTACGGGATGTGCGTCATCTTCGCGCCGGTGCGCTGCACGAAGAGCTCGCCCGCGAGGTGGTTGATGCTGCCCTGGCCCGCGGAGACGTAATTGAGCGATTCGGGCCTGCGTTTCGCGGCGTCGATCAGCTGCGCGACTGTCGCGATCCCGATGTCCCGGTTCACCACCAGGAGGAGCGGGCCGCGCCCGAGCATGGCGATCGGCGTGAAGTCCTTGAGGATGTCGTAGCCGAGCTTGCGATCGGTGGCCGCGACCGTGACGAAGGTGGACGTCACGAAGAGGAGCGTGTGGCCGTCGGGCTTCGCCGCCGCGACCTGCGCCGCGGCGATGGCGCCGCCCGCCCCGCCGCGGTTGTCGACCACGATCGGCGTGCCGAGCCTGTCCTGAAGGTGCTTCGCCAGCTCGCGCGAGATGCTGTCGGTGCCGCCGCCGGGCGCGAACGGGACGACGACCGTGATAGGTCGTTGTTGCGGGAATGCCTGGGGATACGCGAGCGCGGGGAGGAATGCGGCGAGCGCGACGAACAGCAGCCGGACTTTCATCGACCCATTCTAGCAACCGCTCCCCGGGGTCCTTCCTATGAACCCGATTTGTCGCAGCTCGTTGCCTTGCGCGCGGCGCGCAACCCATCCCAGATGGGTCGGTCCCGTTGCGCCTGGGAGAAGGCGAAGAAGATCTGCATGCGCTCACCGCAGTAGCGCTGGCCGATCTCGCCGCGCAGGAGGAGCGGCTGGCCCCTGGAGAAGGCGTTCCAGGTGCGCACTTCGACCCCGTATCCCTGGCCCCAGCCTTCGAGGAGCGCCATCGGATGAACCGCGACGGTGGCCTTGACCTCCTTGTCGGCAACATTGCGTTGGCGGCCCACGTTGCTCATGAGGCCGTTGAAGTAGGCCTCGAGGTATTCCTCGACATCCTCGGGCGTGACGGGCCTCGCCTTCAGGTTCCACAGGAAGACATAGCTGAAGCCGTTCTCCTCGCCGAACCGCGCCCACGACGGCGTGAAGCGCACGTGCTCCTCGCCTTGGTACGGGATCGAGGGGGCGAACTGCAGCGGGAAGGTGAACGACTCCTTGCGCCAGCTTTCGGGGGCGGGGAGAGGATCGGTCTCGGCCGCCGCGGGCAGGGCCGCGAGCGCTAGGAAGAGCGCGGCGGCGATGCGCATCCCCATCGGCGCTATTTCGCCGCGAGGCCCTTGCGCAGGAGCTCCGCGGTGAGCTCGTTCAGCGGGACCTTGCGCTTCTCCGAGGCGGCGTGAAGGTCGCGCACCAGGTCCTCGTGGAGCTTCACCGCGAAAGGCACCAGGCCCAGCTCGCGGTCGCGCTCGCGCTGCTCGCGCTTGTCGAGGACCTCGGCTGCGCCCTTTCCGTAGCGATCGTTGGTGGTGCCGCTGCCCGCCGCGATCTTGCGGCCCTTCGCCTTCTCCAGGTCTGCTTTCTTCATCGCCATTGTCTTGCCTCGAGGTGTCGCTTCCGCGATTATGACGAAATGAAACAGGATTGGCGCGGCATTTACGATTCGCTCGTGGTCGCGAGGAGCGCAATCGTCGGCAAGGGGCTCTTCAGCGGCACGCGCATCGCGAAGCGCGCGAAGATCGGCGAGTTCGAGGGCGAGGTGATCGGCCTGAGGGAAGCGCGGCGGCGCGCGAAGGGCCGCGCCATCGTCGCCATCGTGGAGCTCGAGCGCCACGCGCTCGACGCCACCGCGAGCCCGCGCGGCTTCCGCTTCATCAACCACTCTTGTGATCCGAACACCTACATTCGCTGCACGCCCGAGCGGGCGGAGTTCTACGCGCTGCGTGCGATCGCCAGGGGCGAGGAGCTCACGGCCGACTATGGCGAGTCGCACCACAACGGCAAGCTGCCCTGCCGTTGCGGCGCGGCCAAATGCCGCAGGTTCATCTGATCGCGATTCCCACGCGAGGCGGGAATCGCGTCAATGCTTGGTCGGGGTACGCCCGTCGGGCGCGAGCATCTCGTGAGTGGGGCGGGCGCCCAGGGCCGACGTCGATGCATTGAGCGCGCAGGCGAGCGCCGCGTCGCCGCCGATGATCGATGCCCAGGTGAGCTCGATACCCTTGCGCTTGCCCTTCTGGACCAGCTTGAAGCCCTCGGGGGTCACGGTGATCGTGTATTTCTCGCCGTTGAGGTCGAGCTCTCGCTTGAACGGCTGCTGCAACTTTGTGGTCATGGCTTGCTCGCTTGTAGTTTCTCTTCGGGGGATACGGGGGCGGGGTCGATATCCGCCGCGCCGGGCGGGAAGGACATCGCGACGCGCACGGGCTTGCCGGCCTTCGCGGGGATGGTAGCGCTCGCGGACTTGCGCACGCCGTTGTACGACGCGACGACCTGGTAGCGGCCCGGCGGGAGTTGCAGGTAGCAGATCGGCCCGTCGGTCTTCGCAGAGAACGCCTCGCCCCGGGCGGACGTGATCGTCACGTCGACGTCGGCAATGTAGTTGCCGCGCCCCGCGAGGCTGAATTCAAGCGAGAGGCTCGCGTTGCCGGCGGAGGCCGCCAGCTCGCGCCGCTCATCATTGCCCACGCCGCCGCACACCATCGCCGACCCACTGACATCGAGGGCCGCCGCGGCAGCGACCGCGAGGGCCGCCAGGGACATCGTATTGCTCGTACGCATGGTCCAACTCCGGTTACTGGAGGCTAGACCGTGCTTTCACCCTCAAAATTCAACCTCATGGGCCTTATGGACGGGGTCGCCCCTTGGCCGGCCGTCTCAGACGCCCGCGGCTAGTCCGGTTGGACGATGGGGCCGGGGCGCTTTCCTCCGGCAACGCCGGACACCGGGGCGGCAATCCTGAAGGGGTTCTGACCATTCCCCCTTAACGCCCCACCCCCCGGGCGGTGGACCCGAAAGTCGTGTCAGGTACAACATAAAAAGTCGTGTCAGGTACGACATAAAAAGTCG
>JBDTXQ010000093.1:0-8559 GCA_040006115.1 Usitatibacter sp. | reverse complement strand
ACTTGAACGGCACGAGCTGGTTCACGTCGGTGCGCGCGTTGATGACGCGCTTGTCTTCGGCGCGAACGCGCGTATGGCCCGTGGGGACGGGCACTTTGTCCGGTGGCGGCGCGGTCTTGGCGGGCTCCTCGGCGGGGCTGGTGCGGCCCGAGGGGGTGGAGTGGATCATCTGCAGGCCGAGCGTGGGCGCGGCCATAGGCGTGTCGTCTTCGAAGCTAAGCATCTTCTATCGGCTCCTGGGTCTGGCGCTTTGAGGCGCCACTTTTTATGGTTGTTGTTGGTGTTGTTTTCGGGTGGAACTAAGGGCCTACGCGGCGGCTTTCGCCTCCGTCATCAGGCCGGCGGGCAATGTCTCGCTGCGGGCGGCCCCGGCCTTCCAGTGCAACGCCTGCAGGTTTTCGGGGCTGGGCGCGCCCCCCAAGGCGCGGGAAAGGATGAAATCGAGCTCCCAGCCGAAGGGCGAATGGCGGTTGCCGAAATCGGCATAGCGCACCAGGTTGCCGAGGCTGTCCTTGCGGAATTCCCAGGAATTGAGCTGGCGGGCGGAGACGGGGCTCGTCCTCGACCAAGCAGCCCTTTTCAGGTCCTCCAACATGGCCATGTGCACCGGAATCCCCATCGCACACCTCCCTGGTATTTGTGGGCGTCCTGGAGGGGTACTTTGCTACAAGGGGCAGCCCCCGGTCAAGGGCCAGGGCACAAGATATGGGGCTTTTTTGGCTCTTGACGCCAGCTATATTGTGGATTAGCTGTGGATAAGCCGGGTATGGCGCGTGGATAAAAAAGGACGAAAAAAAGGCGCCGCCGGATTCCGGGGCGCCTCAAGAGTGTTACCTGGGCGTGGTCGCGCCGAAGTAACCCAAAACGCTTCAGTGAAGGGGCGGCTCTTCCAGGATCACGGGCGCATCGACGCTCATGTCCTTCGCCACCTTCGGGTATAGATCGTCCGCATAAGCGGTCATTCCCGCCGCGTGCACTGCGTCCGCCAGCCAATTCGGTAATGCTTCCATCGTTTCTCTCCGGGTGCGGTTTATCCGCCTCAGTTCCAAATCTAGAGAGGCCAAATGTCGCCCGGAAGCTACAACCGCAAGAAAACCGTAGTCCTTATGGATTAGTCATGTCGAGGACCAAAACAATTCCCTGGGTGTCTCAAAAATATGACCCCCCAGATCACTTACCGCGGCATGCCGCACTCCCCGGCGATGGACGACCGGATCCGAGACCTCGCCGCCAAGCTGGACGACCTCCACCCCAAGATCACCCGGTGCCATGTCGTGGTGGACGAAACCGACCGGCACAAGAGCAAGGGCAACCTTTTCAATGTCCATGTCGACCTCCATATACCCGGTAATGAGATCGCCGCCACCCATCAGGCCCATACCGACGCTTACGTGGCGATCAGCCAGGCTTTCGACGTGGTGACCCGCCAGCTCGAGGACGCCGTGCGCCGCCAGCGCGGGGACGTGAAGTCCCACCGCGAGGACCGTGGCGACACGGCGGCGCCATGAAGCCCTTCCGCGCCCCGCGGCTCGTCTCCCGCGAAAACCCCACGGAACGGCGCAGGGCGGCGAACGACGAGGAACCCTACCGAGCCAAGTCCAAGGCCATGGGCCCGGCCTATTGCCCCACCTGCAAGGCGGTCTACGACGGCGGTCGCTGGACCTGGGCCCGCAAGCCCGAGGACGCGCACGACCACACCTGCCCCGCGTGCCAGCGCATCCACGACAAGTTTCCCGCGGGATACGTGGTGCTCAAGGGCGAGTTTCTAAAGCAGCACCGCGACGAGATCATCGCCCTCATGAAGTCGACGGAAGGCCGCGAGAAAGCCGAGCATCCGCTGCAACGGATCATGGCCATCGAGGACGTGCGGGAGGGCCTGGAAGTGACCACCACCGACTCCTGCCTCGCCCGCGGCATCGGGGAAGCCCTGCACGAGGCGTACAAGGGCGACCTCAAGCTGCGCCATAGCCGGGACGAGAACCTGCTGCGCGCGACCTGGAAGCGATAGGAGCGACGAAGAAACCGGGTTTTATTTAGCGAAGGTGGTGGATCTGCTGCCCGAGCATCTCGGGCACGACGAGCACGCGGCCCTTGTCGGTGACGTGGAAGCGGCGGCGGTCCTCGTCGGGGTCGATGCCGATGGTCATGCCCTCGGGGATGCGGCAGTGCTTGTCGATGACCGCGTTCTTCACGATCGCCGAGGGGCCGATCTCCGCGTTGGGGAGGATCACCGAATCCTCGACCGTGCTGCGGTTGTTGACGCGCACATTGGTGAATAGCAGCGAGCGCTTCACGCTCGAGCCGCTCACGATGCAGCCGCCCGAGACGATCGAATCGATCGCCATGCCGCGGCAGGTCTCGTCGTCGAACACGAACTTGGCGGGCGGGATCTGCTCCTGGAACGTCCATACCGGCCAGTTGCGGTCGTAGAGGTTCAGCTCCGGCTCCACGCGCGTGAGGTCGATGTTGGCTTCCCAATACGCGTCGATGGTGCCGACATCGCGCCAATAAGGCTCGCCGTTGGTCATGTTCACGCAGCTTCGCGCATAGTCGTGCGCATGGATCTCGGCTCCGCCCTTCACGAGGCGCGGGATCAGGTCCTTGCCGAAATCGTGGGAGGAGTCTTCCGCCTCGCCGTCCGCCAGCAGGTGCTCGTATAGGAATTCGGCGTCGAACACGTACACGCCCATGCTCGCGAGCACGAGGTCGGGCCGCCCCGGCACTGTGACGGGAACCGCAGGCTTTTCCTGGAAGGCGGTGATGCGCCCGCGCTCGTCGGTGAGCACCACCCCGAAGGAGGCGCTCTCCGCGGCGGGCGCCTGCACGCACGCCACCGTCGCCTTCGCGTCGCTCGCGAGGTGCTCCTCGATCATCGCGCGGTAATCCATCTTGTAGACGTGGTCGCCGGCGAGCACCAGGACCAGCTTCGGATTCTGGCGCCGCAGGATATCGAGGTTCTGGTACACCGCGTCCGCCGTGCCCTGGTACCAGCCGCCGTTGGTGCGCTGCTGCGCCGGCAGCACCTCCACGAACTCGTCGAAGCGCGTGTCGAGGAAGCTCCAGCCGCGCTGGATGTGGCGGATCAGGCTGTGGGCCTTGTACTGCGTGCAGATGTCGATGCGGCGGATGCCGGAGTTCAGGCAGTTCGACAAGGTGAAGTCGATGATGCGGAACTTCCCCCCGAACGCGACGGACGGCTTGGCGCGCCATTCGGTGAGCTGCTTCAGGCGCGTGCCGCGCCCGCCGGCGAGCACCATCGCGACGGTGTTCTTCGCCGCGAAGCCGGAATACCTAGTGGTGGTGCTGCGAGATGCCGTGTCCTGCCGCGGGCGGACTTCTTCCTCGACGACGGCCATCGCAACCTCCGGCGCAAACGTGATGGAAAAGATCACACCACGCTTGTTTGCTGATTTCTGTCGGCGCTTGCCTACATCACCAGCTTTGCGGCACCGAGGAGCACCACGCGCTCGCTTGTCACCGCGCGTACGGGAATTTTCATGAGCGTCGGGGAGAGCGTGCCCTTCGCGCAGAAGGCTTCCGAGAAGCGCGAGTCGGCGATCTTTCCATAGAGTCCCGCGATGACGCCCCCGGTGAGGAACACGCCGCCGCGCGCCATCACCGCAAGTGCGTGATCGCCCGCGACATTTCCCATGCACTCCATGAGGAGGTCGATCGCCTGCGCCTCGTCGCCGTTCAGGAGCGCCTGCAGGCGATGCAGCCCGGTGCCCGAGACGATGTCTTCGGCGCAAACGCGGCCCTGCGTGGCGAAGATCTGGCGCCACAAGTCGAGCTGTCGCGGCGTGGACGGTGCGAATCCCACGTGTCCACCCTCCCCCGGCACGACGATGCTCCCGTCTTTGTCATCCGGCACGACATACGCAACGCCAAGACCCGTGCCCACGCCCATCACGACGCGCGCTTCACCCGGCGCGGCCTTGCCCGCCTGCACGGTCGCGAAATCGCGCGGTCCCAGCAGGTCCAGCCCACGCGCGCCGGCGGCGAGGTCGTTCACCACGCGCACCTTCGGAATGAGGAAGCGGCTCTCGATCGCGGCGCCGTCCACCACGAGCGGCCGGTGCGTCATCTTCACCTTGTTGCCCTGCACCGGGCCCGCGACGCCGAAGCCCGCGGCGCTGATGCGCTGCGCCTTCGCGCGCACGCCATTCCATTCGCCCAGGAACGCGGTGAGCACCTCATGGAAATTTTCCGCGTCGGCCGTCGCATAGCGCCGCGCAAGTGCCGGCTGCCACTTGCCGCTGCGCGATTCGCCGACTTCCAGCAGAATCTTGGTCGCCCCTACGTCTCCGGCCAAAATCAATCTTGTCTCCCTCACAAAAGAACAACAAGCAACCCCCGAGAGTACTCTTCGTCACCCCCGAATGCGCCCCGCTCGTGAAGACCGGCGGCCTGGGCGACGTGAGCGCGGCCTTGCCCGCGGCGCTGCACGCGATGGGGGAGGACGTGCGCGTGCTCCTGCCCGGTTATCCCGCCGTCAAGGAGGCCGACCCGAAGGCCGCGGAGCTCGCCACCATCAAGGTGCTCGGCCACAAGGTGCGCCTCCTCGACTCGAAGCTGCCGAGCGGCGTGCCCCTCATCGTGGTCGACGCGCCCGAGCTCTACGAGCGCCTCGGCGGCCCGTACCAGCAGGATAGCGGCGCCGACTGGGAAGACAACGCGGTTCGCTTCGGCGTTCTCTCGCGGGTGGCGGCGATCCTCGGCACCGGCGTGAGCCCGCTGGAATGGCGCCCGCAGGTTGTGCACTGCAACGACTGGCCGACGGCGCTCGCGCCCCTCTTCCTGCGCTTCGCGCCCGCGCCGCGCGCGGCTTCGCTCGTCACCGTCCACAACCTCGCTTTCCAGGGCGTCTTCCCTTACCCGGAAGTCGAGAGCCTCGAGCTCCCCCATGAAAGCCTCGGCGTGGAGGGGCTCGAGTTCTACGGCAAGGTCTCGTTCCTGAAGGGCGGCCTCGTCTACGCCGACGCGATCAATGCGGTGAGCGCGACTTATGCGCGCGAGATCCAGACGCCCGCGCTCGGCTTCGGCCTCGACGGCGTGCTGCGCGCGCGCGCGAAGAGCTTGCACGGAATCCTGAACGGCATCGACATGGCGCTCTGGGATCCGGCGACCGATCCATGGATCCCGAGCCGCTACGACGCCGCGTCGCTGGAGAGGAAAGCCGCCAACAAGCGCGCCCTGAAGGAGCGCCTCGGCATCCCAGGTCCCGACGAGGTGCCGCTCGCCGCGATCGTGAGCCGGCTCACGCACCAGAAAGGCATCGACCTCATCGTCGAAGCCATGCCCGCCCTCGCGCGCATCCCGGTGCAGGTCGCCATCGTGGGCTCGGGCGACCACGCGTTGGTGGAGCAGATCCGCGCCGCGCAGCTGCGCCACCCAGGGCACCTCGGCAGCTTCATGGGTTTCGATGAGGGCTTGGCGCACTTGCTGGAGGCGGGCGCCGACATGTTCCTCATGCCGTCGCGCTACGAGCCGTGCGGGATGAACCAGATGTACAGCCAGCGCTACGGCACGCCGCCGGTCGTGCTCGCGACCGGCGGGCTCGTCGACACGATCGTCGACGACGCCGACGGGAACAAGGGCACCGGCTTCTTCGTGAAGGAGCTCACCGCGCAGGGCCTCGTGGGAGGCGTGCAGCGCGCGGTGGCGGCATTCCACGATCGCGCGCACTGGTCGCGCCTGCAATCGAACGGCATGGCGAACGATTTCGGGTGGGAGCGCGCCGCGCGCGCCTACGCCGACCTCTACGCGGGCATCACGCCCACTTCATGAGCCCCAGCTCGAAGGGATGCGAGAGCGCCGGGTGGCTCGGATAGGCGCGCACGCGGTACTCGAGCTTTCCGCACAGCTCTGGCGCCAGATCCAGCACGTAGCGATGGTCGCCGTGATCGTCGACCCCGTCCGGCTTGAACGCGTAGGCGTCCGGCGCATGCTGCGCCGCGAGGTCCTTTAGCGCGGGCGAGAGCAGGAGCTCCACGCGGATGTCCTCGGGCACCAGCCGGTCGATGTGCACGCCCGCGCTGAAGCGCACCTTGTTGCCGAAGTCCACGCGCGGCTCTGGGCGGCCAAGGCTTCGCACCGTCACGTGCGGCCATGCGGCGCGCACCTTGCGCTTCCACTCGGCCAGGTCGCGCGCCGTCTTGTAGTTGCGCTCGACCATCTGCTTGCCGCGCCTGGAAGCCGGCACGTAGAAGCGCGTGAGGTACTCGCCCACCATGCGCTGGCTGTTGAACTGCGGCAGCAGCGTCATGATCGAGCGCTTCGCCATCTTGATCCACTCGGGCGAGAAGCCCATCGTGCCGCGCTCGTAGTAGAGGGGAATCACGCGGTCCTGCAGGAGCTCGTAGAGCGAGCGGCTCTCCTCCACGTTGCGACGCCCGTCGTCCAGCCTTTCGGAAGCGGGCTTGATCGCCCAGCCGTTGGCGCCGTCGTAGCCCTCGCCCCACCACCCGTCGAGGACGGAGAGGTTGATGACGCCGTTGAATCCCGCCTTCATGCCCGAAGTGCCCGAGGCCTCCATTGGGAAGATCGGGTTGTTCAGCCACACGTCCACGCCCGAGACGAGCCGGCGCGCGAGGCGCAGGTCGTAGCCCTCGACGAAGAGCACGTGGCCCTCGAACCCGCGCATCCCCATGACCTCGTAGACGCGCTGGATCATCTCCTTGCCGGGCTCGTCGGCCGGGTGCGCCTTGCCGGCGAAGACGAAGAGCACCGGGCGACCCGCGGAGGAGACGATCTCCTTCAGCCAGTCGAGCTGGTCGAAAAGGAGCGTCGCGCGCTTGTAGGTCGCGAAGCGCCGCGCGAAACCGATGGTGAGCACGTTGGGATTCGCCGGGTCGGCGAGGCGCAGCAAGCGGTCGACGTGCGCTTCGCTGCCGTGGTTGCGGAAGGCCTGCGTGCGCACGCGCCGCCCGACGAGGTTCAGCATGCGCGACTTCAGGTGCTGGCGGATGCTCCAGAACAAGTGGTCCGGCATCTGCATGATCGCGTCGAGCGCGCCCGGCTCGTCCATGCGACGGTGCCAGCCGCTGCCGATGAAGCGGTCGAACGCCTCGGCCCACTCGGGGGCGAGGAAGCTCGGCACGTGCACGCCGTTGGTGACGTAGAGGACCGGGTTCTCCTGCTCGGGCACCTCCGGCCACAGGTCGGAGAGGATTAGCGCCGAGACGTCGCCGTGGATCCGCGACACGCCGTTCTGGAAGCGCGACCCGCGTGCCGCGAGCGCCGTCATGTTGAAGTCGGTGCTCTTCGGCGTGCGGCCGAGCGCGAGGAGGTCCTCGGTATTCAGCCCGAGCTCGCGGCAGTAGCGCGAGAAGTAGCGCGACATCGTCTCCGAGGAGAAATGGTCGTGGCCTGCGGCGACCGCGGTGTGCGTGGTGAAGATGGTGTTGGCGGCGACCGCCTCCAGCGCCGAGGCAAGGTCGAGGCCTTCGCGCATCCCGACGCGCATGCGCTCCAGGATGAGGAACGCGGCGTGGCCCTCGTTGATGTGCCACGCGGTCGGCTTGATGCCGAGCGCGGCAAGCGCGCGCGCGCCTCCCATGCCGAGCACGATCTCCTGCTGGATGCGCGTGGTGCGGTCGCCCCCGTAGAGGCGGTGCGCGGTGGCGCGGTCTTCGGGCTTGTTGGACTCGAGGTCGGTGTCGAGTAGGTAGAGGTTCACGCGGCCGATCTGCGCGTGCCAGACGCGCGCGTGCACGTCGTGGTCGCCGAACTCCACGCTCACCTCGAGGTGCTTGCCTTCCTTCATCACCGCGGTGATCGGCAGGTCGGAGAAATCGTTGTCGCCGTAGGCCGCGTGCTGCCAGCCCTCGCCGTCGATCGCCTGCTGGAAATAGCCCTGGCGATAGAGGAGCCCCACTGCCACGAAAGGCAGCGCGAGATCGCTCGCGGTCTTGCAGTGGTCGCCCGCGAGGATGCCCAGGCCGCCTGAATAGATCGGCAGGCTTTCGTGGAAGCCGAACTCCGCGCAGAAGTACGCGACCAGCTCGCCTTCCTTCAACGCCTGCGAGCCGTTGGGCCCCGGCGGACGGAAGTGGTACGCGTCGTAGGCCGCGAGCGTGCGATCGAAGTCGTGCAGGAATGCGGGATCGTGCGCCGCTTCCTCGAGGCGCCGCTGGCTCACGTTCTTCAGGAGCGCCTTGGGATTCTGGTTCACCGCCTCCCAGAGCGCGGGATCGAGGCGCGCAAACAGAGCCCGGGTGGGCCGGTCCCAGCTGAACCAGAGGTTGCTGGCGAGCTCCGCGAGGCGCACGAGCTCCGGCGGCAGGCGCGGCGTGACTTCGAGCGGGAAGGCGGTTCCGGGGCGTTGCATGGTGTTCTTGTCTTGGGTGGCACGAACGATCTCAGACGCGCAAGGGTACCGGAAGTTCTGGCCGTGCTCGTCCCGATCGGCGCTTTACGCGACGCGCGCTTCCAAAAAAAGAGGGAGGCGGATTTCGCCTCCCTCGCATCCCTGATTCGCCTGCACCTACCTCACCCAAAACTCCTTACTGGCAAGCCTCGCATTCGGGGTTGTCGATGGAGCAGAACTTCGCCTCCTCC
>JBDTXQ010000092.1:0-8569 GCA_040006115.1 Usitatibacter sp. | reverse complement strand
TCAAGGAACTCTACAAGCAGCTCGCCGCTCATATCGACGAGGAGGACGAGCGCCGTGCCTTCCTCGACTCCCTTCCCCGCTAGCCCCGCCGTAAACAGGACCCCCCCATGACCACCATCGTCGTCGTCCGCAAGGGCGGCACCGCGGTCATCGCGGCCGACTCTCTCACCACTTTCGGCACCACGCGCCTCGCCCCGGCATACGATCGCCATCCGCAGAAGATCACGGCTTACGGCGATTCGTTCATCGGCGTGGCCGGCAGCGCCGCGCACCAGCTCGTGCTCGAGAACCTCCTCGAGCGCAATGCCAACCTCGACCTCCATGGCAAGTCGGCCCTCTACGAAACCTTCCGGAAGCTGCACCCGATCCTGAAGGACGAAGCCTTCCTCAACCCGAAGGAAGAAGAGGACGATCCCTACGAGTCGAGCCAGATGACCGTGATGGTCGCCAATCCGTCGGGCATCTTCGCGGTGTACTCGATGCGCGAGGTGTTCGAGTTCGACCGCTTCTGGGCGATCGGCTCCGGCCGCGACTTCGCGCTGGGCGCGATGTACACCGTGTACGGCAAGGCGAAGAACGCCGCGGCCGTGGCCGAGGCCGGCGTGCTCGCGGGCGCCGAATTCGACACCGGCACCGCCACGCCGACCACGCTCCACGAAGTCACCCTGAAGTAGATGCGCCTCGACAAGTGGCTCTGGGCGGCGCGCTTCTTCAAGACGCGCGCGCTCGCGGTCGAGGGGATCGAGGCGGGCCACGTGACCCTGAACGGCGAGCGCGCCAAGCCCGCCAAGCTGGTGAAGCCGGCCGATCGCGTCGTGGTGCGGCGCGCGCCTTTCGAGCACGTGGTCGAGGTGAAGGCGCTCTCCGACAAGCGCGGGCCGGCGGCGGTCGCGGCGACGCTCTACGAGGAGACGGCGGAGAGCCGCGCCCGGCGCGGCGCGCTCGCCGCGGAGATGAAGGCGCAGCCGCAGCCGCGCTTCAAGGGCCGCCCGACCAAGAAGACGCGCCGCGACTACGAGCGGTGGCTGCGCTCCGGGGACGACGAGGCTTGAATCCCGGCGACATGATCGAATCCTTCGCGGTGGCGCGGGCCATGCGCGAGCACGAGTGGCTCTATCCCGCAGTCGCGATCGCGCACATCGTCGGCTTCTCGATCCTGTTCGGCTCTGTGGTGATGTTCGACCTGCGCGTCCTAGGGCTGTCGAAATCGATTTCGGTACGCGCCCTCGCGCGCCTGCTGCTGCCGTGGAGCGTGGCGTCGCTGCTGCTCATCGTGCCCACCGGGCTCCTCCTCTTCGCCGCCCACGCCGACGATTTCCTCGAGAGCCGCGCCTTCGCGATCAAGATGGCGCTCCTCCTCGCCGCGGGGCTGAACGCCGCGATGTTCCTGACCGGCCCCTACCAGACGGCCAAATCGTGGGACACCGGAATGAAGGCGCCGCTCGTCGCGCGCCTCTCGGTGGCGCTCTCCATCGTGCTCTGGATCGGCGTGATCTCCTGCGGGCGTATCATCGCGCGGCCCTAGAGCTTGAGGCGCCCCAGGGTGCGCAGCCCGCAGCAGCCGTCCGGGCGCACCACGACGATCTCGGCGGTGGCGACCGACAGCCTGGTGAGCGCGGCGATGTTCACGTTGTGCGTCACCATCGCCACGTTGCCGCCCATCGCGCGGCTGGAGTAGGTGCCGATGCGCTTCTTCACGCGCTCGGTGTATTGCGCGTCGCGGTCGGGAAAATCGAAGTAGGAAGAGAGCGGCTCCCAATCCTCGGCCTTGCCGAAGGCGAGCATCGCCGTCTCCCGGCAGCGGCACCATGGGCTCGTGTAAACGCGCGCGATCGGGACCTTCGCGCCGCGCAGGCGCTCCCCGATCCTCTTCGCCCCCGCGCGACCCTCGTCGGAGAGGTTTCGCTGCGTCGAGCAATCGTCGAGACGGTAGCCGGGTGGATCGCCGAGCCCGGGCCCGGTCGACGCGTGGCGCATGAGGAGCACGTGGCCGCCGCGGCGCAGCCGCGCCAATAGCGCGGCATCCTCGGCGCGTGCCCACGGCGCGGCGAGGAGCGCCGCCGAAGCGAGGAAGAATCCGCGCCGGTCGATCGCCGGCCTCAGACCTTGACGGCGGGGTTGAGCGTGTAGCGCCCGGTGAGCGCGGCCTGCGCGAGCACGTGGCCCCGCACCGCCTCGCGCACCTCCTTGCCGCCGAATCGCTGCTGGAGGGCAAGGCGCTCGACGTCGAGCGCGAACAGCGTGAAGACGTAGCGGTGCGGGCGTTCGTCGTTCCACGGAGGGCAAGGTCCGTCGTAGCCGTAGTAGTCGCCCGCCATCTGCGCGTCGGAGGCGAACCAGCCCGTGTAGTCGTTGATGCCCTGGCGCGCGCCGTGGGGCGCCTGCGGGCCGGGTTTGCCGCGCGGCACCACGGCGGAAGAGAATTCGCCCGCCGTCACGCCCGCCATCGAAGGCGGAAGGTCGACCGCCACCCAGTGGAAGAAATCGACCCGCGCGAGCGACGCGGGGACCACGCGTCCTTCCTGGTTCACGTCGTCGCCTTTGCTCGGCACGTCGGGATCATGGCAAAGGAGCGCGAAGGACCGGGTGCCCGTGGGCGCCTCGCTCCACGCAAGCTGCGGATTGCGGTTCTCCGAAAGCGTCGCGTGCGTCTTATCGTCGGGCGCGCAGAAGGCGAACTCGGCGGGGATCGCGCCGCCGTCGTCGAAGCTCGAGCTGGCGAGCTTCACTGCGGCTTGGGCACCGCCTGCGGCGCGGGCGGGGGCACGGGGATGGCGACGACTTGCACGTCGAAGACGAGAGTTGCGTTCGGCGGAATCTTGCCGCCGCCGGCGCCGCGCTCGCCATAACCCTTGCCGGGAGGAATGACGAGCGTGCGCTTGCCGCCCGCCTTCATTCCCAGCACGCCCTCGTCCCAGCCCTTGATGACCTTGCCCACGCCGACTAGGAAGCTGAACGGCACCGGCCGGCCCACGGAGCTGTCGAATTGCTCGCCCTTCAAGTCCTTGGCGCAGCCGTCGTAGAGCCACCCGGTGTAATTCACCAGGATGCCGCTGCGCGGCTCGACCACGGTATCGCCCCTGCCCGGCTCGACCTCGGTGATCACGAGGTCCATGGGCGGCGCGGCGCAATCGCCCTTGGCGGGCGCCTGGGCGGATGCGGTCCCGAACGTACAGGCCGCGAGAAGTGCGGCGGCGAAAGCGAGTCTCACTGGATCCCTCCGATGGCGATGTACTTGATCTCGAGGAAGTCCTCGATGCCGTACTTGGAGCCCTCGCGCCCGAGGCCCGACTGCTTCACGCCGCCGAAGGGCGCGACCTCGTTGGCGATGATGCCGACGTTGATGCCGACGATCCCGGTCTCGATCGCCTCGGCCACGCGGAACACGCGACCCACGTCGCGCGTGTAGAAATACGCGGCGAGTCCGAACTCGGTCGCGTTGGCGAGCCTCACCGCCTCGTCGTCGGTCTTGAAGCGGTAGAGGGGCGCCACGGGCCCGAAGGTCTCCTCGCGCGAGACTTTCATCTCGCCGGTGACCCCGGTGAGGATGGTGGGCTCGAAGAAAAGCCCGCCGAGCGAGTGGCGCTTGCCGCCCATCACCACCTTGGCGCCCTTGCCTACCGCGTCGGCGACATGCTCCTCGACCTTGGCGAGGCCTTGGGCGTCGATGAGGGGGCCCACGTTCACGCCGGCCTCGGTGCCCACGCCCACCTTCAATCCCTTGGTCCTCTCGGCGAGCTTCGCCGTGAAGGCGTCGTGCACGCTGTCGTGCACGTAGATGCGGTTGGCGCAGACGCAGGTCTGGCCCGCGTTGCGATACTTGGACATGAGCGCGCCGTCGGCGGCCGCGTCGAGGTCGGCGTCGTCGAACACGATGAAGGGCGCGTTGCCGCCCAGCTCGAGGGAGAGCTTCTTGATGGTGTCGGCGCTCTGGCGCATGAGGATGCGGCCCACTTCGGTCGACCCGGTGAACGTCACCTTGCGCACCACCGGGCTCGCGCAGAGCTCCTGGCCTATGGCGACCGGATCTCCGGTCACGATGTTGAGCACGCCCTTCGGAATTCCCGCACGCTCGGCGAGCTCGGCCAGCGCGAGCGCGGAGAACGGCGTCTGCTCGGCTGGCTTCAGCACGAAGGTGCATCCCACCGCGAGGCCGGGCGAGACCTTGCGCGTGATCATCGCATTGGGGAAATTCCACGGCGTGATCGCCGCGACCACGCCGATCGGCTGCTTCAGCACAATGATGCGCCGGTCGCTGGTGGGGCTCGGGATCACGTCGCCGTAGACGCGCTTGGCTTCCTCGGCGAACCACTCGACGAAGGACGCGCCGTAGAGGATCTCGCCTTTGGCCTCGGCGAGCGGCTTGCCCTGTTCGGTGGTGAGGAGGAGCGCCAAGTCGTCGGCGTTGGCGACGATGAGGTCGAACCACTTGCGCAGGATCTTAGAGCGCTCCTTCGCGGTGAGCGCGCGCCACGCGGGCAGCGCCGCCTCGGCCGCGGCGATCGCGCGCCGGGTCTCCGCGGTGGACATGTTGGGCACGTGGCCCACGACGGTGCCGTTGGCGGGGTTGTCCACGGCGAAGCGGGCGCGGCTGTCGGCCTGCGTCCACGCGCCGTCGATATAGGCGCTCTCGCGAAAGAGACTGGGATCCTTCAGAGGAGGCGCCGAGGCGCGGTCCTTGACTACGGCATTCATGGGCATTGCCTCCGGAAGCGGAAATTATACCGCCGGCAAGCTCCGAGCCCAGGAGGTCATGCGCCCTGCGAGCCGAAGGCGCGCTGCCAGCGCCGCCAGCGCCGGGCGACCAGCGCGCCGGCGATCGCGAGCTGCGCCGCCATCACCAGTGCCGCCTGCCAGCCGTTCATGCTGCCGAAGGGCATGAGGAGCTTCGCCACCGCGCCCATGCCCGCGATGGCGAGCACCGTCGGCACGATCCACGAGAGGAGCGCGATGTAGAGGAGCGTCACGCCCTCCGGCCCGCGCGGGCGCGGCGACAGGGTGAAGAAGACATAGATGGCGCAATCGCGCGCCGCGAGAAGCAGAACCGCGACGGGATAGAGGGCCGCCGCCTTCGGCACCAGGGAGAGCACCGGCTCGTCGACGATGATCTGCGCGCAGAGGAGCGCGAAGGGCACGGCGAGGACGAGCGTCGTCACCCAGAGCGGCAGCTCCTCGAGCACCCGCCGCCACTGGCGAGCATGCGCGTGGGTGGCGATGCGCCGCAACGACATCGCCGTGGTGACGTCCGCGAAAAGCCCGTAGTACGTGAGGCCGAGCGAGACGAGGAGCCCGGAGAGCGCGAGCGTGGTGCGCGCGACCAGGGGCACCGCGCCGAATCCGGCGAAGAATGCGGCGAGGAAGAGGGCGAAAGCGGGGTAGGCCAAGGGAAGCAGGCGCAGCTTCAGCTCCCGCGCCATCTCGCGGTACGCGCCCAGCACCGCCCACAGCGCGAACACGACTGCGAGCCCCGCGTAGAAGCGCAGCGCCTCGAACTCGCGCCCGTACCATTCGAGCGTGTGGGAGCGGGCCTCGCCGGAAGATGCGAGGGTCACGAGGCCCAGCATCGCCGCGGGGAAGAAGAAGACGAGGCCCATGCGGTGGCCGAGCTTGGAGCTCTTGCGCGAGGCCTGCAGGCTCGCGGCGAGCGCCGCGCCGTGCACCGCCACTCCCGAAGCCGCGAGGCCGCACACGAGGATGGGCAGCTCGCGCCTCTCGTAGCCGCCGAGCACCGCGATCGCCATCGCAACCACGCAAAGGCTCGCGCCGTACCAGCTCAACGCCGTCGCGCCCGCAAGCTTGCCCCATGTCATGCGCCACGGGTCGAGCGCCGAGAGCCGCTGCCAGTCCCAGGTGCGGTCGCGCACTTCGTCGGTGACGGCCTCCGAGGCCTTGTACGTTCCCCACAGGTGCACGATCACGATGAACATCGAGACCGCCGTGCCGAACACCGCGCCTTGCCAGTCGGCGAGGTTGCGCGAGGCGAACAGCACGAAGACGAGGAACAGCACCGCGGGCATCGCGACCAGGCGATGGGTGGTGAGCTCGAGCCACAGGTTGCGGCGCAGCTCCGGGTTCATCGCTTCGGCTCCGCCACGGTGCGCAGGTAGGAGTCGTGCAGGTTCTCGCGCGACTCGCCGAACCCGACGACCGCGATCCCAGCCCCGACGAGCGCGCGCAGCACCGCGGCCGGGGAAGACTCCTCGCCACGCAAGGCGAAGGTGACCTGCGCGCCTTCCGCCGCGACCGACTCCACTCCCGGAAGGGCGGCGAGCACCCCGGCGGCGCGCGGGTCGGGCGCGGCGAGCGTCACCTGCATGCGCCGCTCGCGCGCCTCGGGGCCGGCGCCGTGGAGCGAACGCTGCTCGACGATGCGCCCGCCCTTCAGCACCAGCATGTCGGTGGAGTACTCGTCCAATTCGGCGAGGATGTGCGACGACACGACGAGCGTCATGCCGCCCGCCTGTAGCTCGCGGAAGAGCGCGGCGAGGCCGTGGCGCGCCTCGGGATCGAGGCCCGCGGCGGGCTCGTCGAGGAGCAGGACGCGCGGCGAATGGATGATCGCCTGGCCGATGGCGAGGCGCTGGCGCAGCCCGCGGGAAAGCGTGCCGGCGGCCGATTCGAGCCGGTCCGATAGGCCGAGGCTTTTCGCGGTGCGCGCGACCGCGACGGCAAGCTCGGCATCGCTGGTGCCGTTGATGGCGCCCGCATGCAGCAGGCACTGGCGCACGGTGAGCGCGTCGTACACGCCGAAGAAATCCGAGAGGTAGCCCAGGCGCCGGTGCGCCTGGCGCGGGGAGTCGAGCACGTCCACGCCGGCGATCTCGATCTCGCCGAGCGCGGGCGTTTCCAGCCCCGCCATGCAGCGCAGCAGGGTGGATTTGCCCGCGCCGTTCGGGCCCACCAGCGCCGTGACGGTGCCGCTCGCGAGCTTGAACGACACGTCGTCGAGGGCCCGCACGCCCGGGTACTCGAAGCGCAGGCCCGCGACGGTGGCGATCGGGGCGGCATTGCCCTCGTCCATGGAGACGGTCATCATGTGCGCGCCCATCGTATCCCGGCCCGCCCTGCGGTGGGTGAACGCCGTGCCGGAGTGGCTCACGCTCGGGCTGGAATGAACGCCCGCGCGCCGCTCCTGGGGTGGCGCACGCGCCGCCGCCGATAGTTAGCTATGATTACCCGCTCCAACCCGGGAGGTCTCCAGATGCCACAGCCTGCATTCACCAGGAAGGTCGCCGTCGCGATCACCGCCGCCGCCTTCTTCGCCGCCTCGTTCGCCCACGCCGCGCCGCTTCGATGGTCGAGCCAGGGCGACTACCTGACCGCCGATCCGATGGCGCAGAACGAGCTCCTCACCAACTCGATCAACGGCCACGTCTACGAGTCGCTGGTGATGCGCGGCAAGAAGCTCGAGATCCTCCCCGGGCTCGCGGAGAGCTGGAAGCAGACCAACCCCACCACCTGGGTGTTCAACCTGCGCAAGGGCGTGAAGTGGCACGACGGCAGCGACTTCACCGCCGACGACGTGGTGTTCTCGATCATCCGCCTGCAGGGCAAGACCTCCAACTTCCGCGTGTATGGCAACGCCGTGGGCACGCCGAGGAAGATCGACGCGTACACGGTCGAGCTCACCACGCCGGTGCCCAACCCGGTGATGCTCGAGATGCTCGCCAACAGCCTCTTCATGGTGAGCAAGGCGTGGTGCGAGAAGAACAATGCCATCAACGCGCAGGACTTCACCAACAAGGAGGAGAGCTACACTGCGAGGAACGCCATGGGCACCGGCCCCTTCATCCTCGTGTCGCGCGATCCCGACGTGAAGAGCGTCTTCAAGAAGAACCCGAACTGGTGGGGCCTCAAGGAAGGCCGCTTCTACGGCAACGTGGACGACATCGTCTATACGCCGATCAAGCAGGAGAACACGCGCATTTCGGCGCTGCTCTCCGGCGAGCTCGACTTCGTGCTCGATCCCCCGGTGCAGGACGTCGACAAGCTGAAGCAGGACAAGAACGTGAAGGTCTACGAGGGCCGCGAGAACCGCATCATCTTCCTGCAGATGGACCAGGCGCGCGACGAGCTGCTGTACTCGAACGTGAAGGGCAAGAACCCGTTCAAGGACAAGCGCGTGCGCCAGGCCTTCTACCAGGCGATTGACGTGAACGCGATCAACAAGGCGGTCATGCGCGGGCTCTCCGTCCCCACGGCGATCAACCTGCCGAACCCCGACAAGGCCGGCATCCCGAAGTCGATGGACAAGCGTTATCCGTATGACATCGCCGCCTCGAAGAAGCTCCTCGCCGACGCGGGCTATCCGAACGGCTTCGAGGTGCAGCTCGACTGCCCCAACAATCGCTACATCAATGACGAGAAGATCTGCGTCGCGGTGGCGGGCATGCTCGCCAAAGTCGGGGTCACCATCAAGGTGAACGCCATCCCGCGCGCCCAGTACTTCCCCAAGGCGCAGAGGATGGAGATCAGCTTCTGCATGCTGGGCTGGGGCGGCGCGACCACGGACGCGATCTTCACGCTGCAGCCGGTCCTGCACTCGCGCAACGACAAGGGCGACGGCGAC
>JBDTXQ010000091.1:0-8588 GCA_040006115.1 Usitatibacter sp. | reverse complement strand
TAGAGGTTGAAGTCAAGCACCTCGGCCGAGTTCTTGCCTTCGCGGAAACGAACCTTGACGACCTTGACGACCGTCGTGGTGTTGGTGACCGAGACGAAGGTGTTGAACGCGTTGCCGGCAGCCGAATTCACCGTGTAGTACGGATAGATCAGGGCCTGACCCAGGTTGTTCGGATCCTGGTAGATCGCTTGAGCCGAACCCGCGACGCCGAGGGTGCCGAGCACCGCTGCCGTCAGGGCTTTTCTTTTAAACGTATTCATGTTTTGGGTTACTCCTTTGTGAAGATGAAAGTGATCACTTTCTAGAGGTTACAACACGCGATTCTAACCCGGCGGCACGGTTATTGACAAATAAATCGTCGACGGGCACAGCCAGTTGCATTGCGAAACCAAACCTATTTCTGCGCATACCACCAATTCGAACCTTCCCGGACCCAAGTTTCCTGCAGTGGAGACTTGTATCGCCCCATCTTGTGATCGTATTCGACGGTGACTCCGACGACGCAGACTTCAGGACTGTCGCAGACCACGTTCTCGACCGTCACCGTCTTCCAGAAACCCTGCCGCACATTCGCGGCGTAATCCTCGACTGTGAGCGTCTTGCGCGCCGTGGGCGTGAAGTACTCGTAGGCCTTCGACGTCTTGCCCGCCACGAGGGCGGCCCAGCGCGCCTGCGACCTTTCCTTCACCACTTCCGCCGCCGGCCTCGAATCGAGGCTCACGCAAGCCGAAGCCAACAACGCACCGCCCACAAAAGCACCCGCAAGTTTACAAGCTTTCAACGCCCACCTGCCCACGTATTTCCCTACATTGGTCGAAAGACTAGTGAAGATCGAAAGGCCAGTCAAACGAATTCTGTAGAAAATTACAACACTGTTGTGTATACGCAACATATCGGGTCTCCCGTTGACATAAACTGCTGAAACATAAGTTAATTTCAAAGCGAGGGATAAGGGCAGAAAAAACGCAGCGCCCGCTTTGACGCGTTATTTGGCGGGGGCTTCGACCTGCGGAGGTGGCGGGCCCCGTGGGGCCTTGGGCAGCAGGCCTTCCAGGGAAGGCAGCTTCCGGCGCAGCTCGTCGGTCACGTCGCGAGCCTGGGAGGTGTCGCTCACGATCTTCGGCGTGACGATCAGCACCAGCTCGGTGCGGGTGCGATGGAACTCCTGCTCGCCGAAAAGCGCCCCGATCACGGGAATCTTGGAAAGGAGCGGCAGGCCGTTGCTGGTGCGTTGGCGGTTCTCGCGGATGAGCCCCCCCAGCGCGATCGATTCGCCCGACGCCACCTGCACGCTCGTCTTCGCGTTGCGCGTGGCCACGTTCGGATTGGGATTGCCCGCTTCGGCGGCCTTGGGCTCGCTCACTTCCTGGTTGATCTCGAGCGTCACCATTCCGCCGGAATTGATGCGCGGCGTCACCGCGAGCAGGATGCCAGTCTCGAGGTACTGGAAGCTGTTCAGCACGCCGCTGCTGGTGCCGACGCCCGTCTGGGCCTGCGTCTGCACCGAGATGCGGTCGCCCACCTTGATCTCGGCCTTCTCGTTGTCGAGCACCATGATGTTCGGCGCGGCGAGGATCTGCGTGCGGCCATCGGCGCCGAGCGTGTTCAGCACCGCGCGCACCTCGTTGGCGCCGACCAGGTTGATGAGCTGCAGGCCGGAAAACGGCGGGATCACATTTGTCGCGCTCGGCACCCGGCCATTGGGCGGAAGCTGGCCGGGAATCGAGGTGAGGGTGCCGCTCGTGCGATTGCGCGTGCTGATGAACCAATTGATGCCGAACGCGAGGTCGTCACTCAGGGTGACTTCAGCGAGCAGGACCTCGACCAGCACCTGGCGGCGCACCACGTCGAGGCGGCGCAGGGCGTTCTCGACGATCTCGTAGTCGCCCGGCGCGGCGAGGATGAGGAGCGTGTTGGTGTCCTTGTCGGCGATCACGCGAACGTCGCTCGAGGTCGCGCCGACACCGCCCGGAAGCTGGAAGGTCGCGGGGCCGGGGGTGACCGAGGTGGTCGTCGTCTGCGGCTGCGGCTGCGCCTGGCCAAACGGCGCCGAGCGGATCTCCGTGGGCCGCGCGCCCGGAGCGAGCGTAGGCGCCGTGGTCGAGGTGCGGCGGGTCGAGAAGAGGTCGCCCACAAGCTGCGCGAGGTTCTCGGCCTTGCCGTTCCTCACCTGATAGACGTACAAGCGCGTGCCGCCGCTCGTGCCGCCGCTCTGGTCGATGCGCTCGAGCCAGTTCTTCGCCATCTCGAGGTACCTGGGCTGGGTGGTGACGACGAGGAGCGCGTTCATGCGCTCGATCGGGATCACTCGCACGATGCCCGCGAGCGGGCTCTGCGCCGTCGCCCCGAAGATCTTGTCGAGGTCCTGGGTGAGCGTCTTCACGTCGACGCCCTTTACCGGGAAGAGGCCGACGGAGTATCCCGCGAGCCAGTCCACGTCGAAGAGCTCCACGGTATCGATGAGGTGCTTCAGCTCGCGCTGGTTGCCGGCGAGGATGAGGAGGTTGCGCACGTCGTCGGGAACGATCGTGTTGTCGGCGGCGAACGGCTGCAGCAATCGAATCATCTCGCGCGTGCCCACGTACTTGAGGGGCACCACGAGGATCGAATATCCCTGCGGAATTGGTCTTTCGGTCCCGCCCAGGCGCGGCGACACCGATCCGCGCACCGCGGTGATGGGCACCACCTTGTAAATGCCTTCCTCGAGGATCACCGCCGCGTTGTTCTGGCGCAGCAGCATCTCAAGCGTCGGCAGCAGCGCGATGAACGGGATCGGCCGTACCGTGCGGAAGGTGACTGTTCCGGAGACCGCGGGATGCACCGTGTAAGACGAGTGCAGGTAATCGGCAAGGATCACCTTGGCCACTTCGCGAATGTCGAGCCCTTCGAAATTGAGGCTCGCCTCTTCTGGCCCCGGGTCCGTGTTGTTGCGCGGCGGCTTGGTGTTAGTGAAGTTGCCGGTCCCGGTATAGAGCTTCGGCTCCACGGGCGCCGCGGGCGGCGGGGCAAGGGGCACTTGGATGATGACCGGGGTCAACTCCTGAGCCGCGGCGGGATCCTTCTGGCCGCGCATGCCCGGCGGGAATAAGGAGCACGAGGTCGTGATCGCGGCGGCCGCGAGCAGGAAGGCGGCGCGGATCATCGCGTCGGGATGAAGGAGGACTCGAGGGGAAAAATGCGGCGCGGCCATGGTGACACCTTTACTGGGTTTGTTGGGTGCGGCGCGCGCGGCGGCGCGCCAGCAGCTCTTCGGGCGAGAGCGGCAGGTTGGATGAAGCCTCGGGGGGTGCCGCACGCGCGGCGGGATTGACGCCGATGGGCGTCGGCGGCGGACCTTGCGGATTCGACGGACTCGCGGCCGGAGACAGGCCCGGTGCGCCTGCCGGTGCCGAGAAGGGCCCTGCCGCTCTCGGGCCGGTGGACAGAGGCGGCGCTCCGGACGGCGCCGGCACCGCGACGAAGGGGCCCTGCGCCTCGGCCGAGCCCATCCAGGATCCGGGCGCGGGCCGAATCACCGACAGCGTGAGAACTTCCTGCTCGGCGCCCATCGCGAGCGTGACCTGCTCGCGCTGGATCTCGGCCACCTTGATGCCGTTCACTTCCTTGCCCTGCTCGACGCGATGGATGCGGTTGTTGGACTTCTCGCGCAGCATCGCGACCTTGTTGGCGCCCACGACAATCACGCCGGCGAGCACGAATTGCCCGCGCTGGAACGTGCTCTTCGCCACCGGCACCGGCGCGGGGGCGGGCCGGCGCGTGGGAGTGAAAAGCGGGCGCGCGACCGTCTCGGGATAGGCCTGCTCGGGCGCGGTCGCGACAATCGCCGGCAAGAGCTTCGCATCGGTGGGAAGCGCGCGCTTCACGGAGGCCGGGCGCATCGCGTCGCGAAGGGTGGCGCCGAAGCCCGCCTCCACGCCGATCACCGCGGCGAGCAGGACGCAGATCGCGGCAAGAACGCCGATCAGCGGATTCCTCTTCAGCCAGTCCATCATTGCGCTCCCGTGGGCGCGTAGCCCGACACGTCGAGCTGCACGAAGACCTCGGGCTCCGCGCCCGGCTGGGGACGGAAGTTGCCCGGCACCTGCGAAGTCACCTTGAGGGTGTCGATGAAGAGGTACGGCACGTTGGTCTCGATCGCGTTCAGGATCTTGCGCACCGCGGGCATGTTCGCCGTGAGTTGCATGTTCACGGTGATCTGGCGGTAGCGTCCCTCTTCTTTCGAGACCGGCACCTGCATCGTGATGGTGCGCCCGCCGCTGCCCTCGACCAACGCGCTCAGCATCTGCTGCGCCTCCGCGGCGGACAGCGCGGGCGCTCCGCTCCTCAGGAAGAACTTGCGGGTTTCCTTGCCGCGCATCGCCTCGAGCTGCTTCGCGATCTCGGGGCGCGTCGCGGCGATGCGGTTGTACCGCTCGAGGCGGCTGGAGAGGTCGGCGAGCGCGCTGTCGTAATGGCGATGCAGCAGCCACACGGGCAGTGCGATCGCCGCGATCAGGACGATTACCACGGCGGCGAGGATGCCCAGCGCGGCGCGGCGGCTCTGCTCGGGATTCATGGTGGCGATCGCCATCGTCATTTCCCCGGAGGCGCCGGCGCCTTGGGCGGCGGCGGCGTGGCCCTGGGCGCTGCCGGCCCGGCGGCAGCCGGGGCCGGCACCGGCGTCAATACCGCGGTGGGCGGCGCGGGAACGGGTGCGGCGGCGGGCGTTGCAGGCGCGACGACCGTGGCGACCTCGAGGACCGGCTTGGATTCGGGCAACGCACGCGCGCGCGCCTCGGCGGCGATCATGAAGCGCTCGGTGCCCGGCTGCGAGCCGCGCGTGACGGTGCCGCGCGGCGCGGCGTTCTGGATGAGGGTGGAGCCCTCGAGGATCTCGATCAGCTTCGAGGACGACACCGTCTCGCCGATCACCTGCACCTCGCGAACCTTTCCGACCGGCTTGATCTCGAGCGACGTGACCCAGGTGTTGTCGGGAAGCAGGCGCGAGATGTCCTCGATGAAAGCGAGCGCGGGCGCGTTGGCGTGCTTGCGGGCGATGAGGAAGTTGTAGTCCGCCACCTGCTTCTCGAGCGTGCGCGCGATCGCGTCGGTGGCCTCCGCCTCCTGCTTGGCCTTGAGCATGATGGGATTCAAGGCGATGAAGTTCTCGCGTTTGCGGTACACCGGGAAGACCAGCGCCGCGACGAGAAGAAGGAGGCACACCCCCATCATCACGTGCTGGACGAGCCTCTGTGTCGAGGTGTCGCCCTCGCCGCGCTGCTCCGCGGGCATCAGGTCGAGCGCCGCGCCGTGCCCGGCCTCGTCGCGCACCGCGACGCCCTGCACGTTGGCGCCGAGCGCGCGCAACGCCTGCACGCGGGCGTCGAGCGCTTCGCGCCGCGCCACCGCGATCTGCACGAGGAGTTGCCCGGTGGCCGCGTCGCGCGACAGCACGCGGTAGTCGAAGTAGACCTCGTCGGCCCTGAACGGCGTGAGGCGATCCATCTCGAACGCGAGGACCTGCCGCAGGTTCTCCTCGGTCGCGGCCGGCATCGTCACCTTGCGCACCAGCGCCTCGCCTTGCCCGAGCGCAAGGCGCGCGCGGCCGCGGGTCTCGCCAGCACGCTCGAGGAGCGCGCGCAGGGCCACCTTGCGGCGCGCGCCGTCGAGGGGGCCGAGGACGGTGCGGGCCTCGCCTCCCCCGGGGGGCGGGGACGCGAGCAGCACGTCATCGCCTTCCAGCAGGACCATCGGCACGCGCGCACCGCCGCGCAGCATCGAGAAGCGCTCGGGCAGGAGGCGCGCGATCTCCCCGCTCCACCAGCGCCACGTCGCGGAGAGCTTCTGGCGCACCGGTGCCGGGGCGCGCGCGGTGCCGAATTCGGGATTGGTCGCCATCAGTTCACGCCGGTTGCCACGGCCTCCGACTCAGGCGCCGCGGTGGATTCGCGCCATGCGACGAACGTGACGACGCGGCGCGGCGTGGGACGCAACAGCACCACGGCTTCGCGCGCGAACACCGCGCCATCGTCGAGGCGCGCCTCGGAGCGCACCGTCGCGACGATGGTGTAGCTGGCGGCATAGGCGCCAGCCTCCGGAAAGGGTGGAAGGGGGCTGCCCTGCGCGCGCGCGGCTTCGCGCTTCTGGAGGTAATCGTCGACCGCCTGGACCGTCACTCCGGGCAGTGCCAGAAGCACGTCGCGGCTCGCGAGCTGCGGGTTCACGCCGGGCTGGCGCGAGAACACCGTGATCGAGGGTGCGATGCGGCGGTAGATGTCGGGGCGCATGCCGAGCACTAGCTGGAGCTCCTCTATGGCCTGGAAGGGGGCGTTGGCGGGTTTGTAGTCGAGTCCCGCGGCGCGGTACTCGGGCTCCTCGGCACCGTTGGGGCGCCGCAGCGAGTCCGGGTCACGCCAGTCGAGGATGGCATCGACGATCTTCGATGCCTCGTCGTCCGCCATCCCGAGGGAGAGAAACAGGCCGCGCAGCAATGGGTCAGCGGCCGTATTGATGTCGATTTTAGCAGACTCGTCGCGGATCTCGACCTTCACGGGCACCCCGTCGAAGCTCCAGCTTTGAACCGTGCCGTCGCGTTTCCACGCATCGGGGGCGTTGTCGGTGCGGTACATCTCGAAAATTGCTCGCGAGATGCCCGCGTCGGCGATCGCCTCGGCGCGCGCCATCGAGATCGAGTTGCCGACGACCAGCGTCTCGGTGCGCCGCTCCACGATGAAGGAGGAGGCGATCACGGTGAGAAGGACCGCGACCCACAGGACAAGGACCAGGGCCACGCCGCGCTCGCGCCTCATGCGGGCCTGCGCGGGCGACACACGCGCTGGAAGGAGTTCTCGAGGCAGCCCGCCTCCTCGGAGAGCTCGATGCGCATCACCATCTCGGCCATGAGCGTCGTGTCCGTCGAGAGGATGCGCAGGCGCACGAGCCGCGGGATTCGCTCCGCGAAGGGCCAGGTGTCGTACCACCTGGGGTCGGTGAAGTCGTTCTCGGTGCCAAAGTACGAGAGCTGCACGCTGTCCACGTCCTCGATGAGGACGGTGCGCTCGGCGCGCTCGAGGGGGCCGAAGTCCTTGGCCTCGTCGTCGGGCATGGCGCGGCGCATGACGAGGTGGCGCTGGCGCGGCGCGGAGCCGTTCTCCACCTCGACCCCGACGAGCGAGAGGCCGCCCTTGGTGATTCCCGCCGGCCGCGACGAGACGAACTTCAGCTTGCCGGGCTCCCCCAGGAAGGCGACCTTCACGGCCATCGGGTCCTTGAAGCGCATGGGAAAGAGCTCGGCCAGCTCGCGGCGCAGGAAATTCTCGCCAATGCGCCGGTCCGCGGTGCGCCTGCCGTTCACCTCGCCCGCGTCCCAGCTGCGCAGCGCGAAGGTGAGGCCCGAATAGATGAGCACCATCATCGTGCCGAGGAGCGCCATCGCCACCACCAGCTCGATCAGCGTGAAGCCGGCGGCGCGCGGCGTCCTCATGCGCGCGTCCAGATGCCGAGGGTGGAGAGCGCGAGGAAATGCTCGCGCGCATCGGCGCTGCGCCAGGTGACGCGCACGTCGATGCGGTAGAGCGCGTAGACGCTCGGGGCGGGCTTGGCGGGATCTTCCCCCTCGCCGGTGCGCTTCACCGACACTGCCCATTGATACTTGCGATCCTCGCTCTCGCCGGCGCTCTCGCCTTCCTTCAACGACTCCTCGACGCCGACGATCGCCATGCGCGACTGCGCGATCACGAGCGCGCGCGAGCGCTCCTCGAGCTGGCCGGCGCGCGCGAGCCCCGCCGAGAAGATCTCGAATGCCGTCGACATCACGAGCGCGAGCAGCACGAACGCGACCACGACCTCGATCAGCGTGAAGCCGCGCGCGCGCGTCCTATTCATTGATGGCCACCCGCCCGGTGAGCCAATCGACGTCCACCAGGTACTTGCGCTCGCCCGTGGAGACTGTGATGCGCCCGCCCGTGGAGCTGCCGTCGGGATAGAAGCGGATCGAACCGCGGCGCTCGCTCGTGACCTCGGTCTGCGCGGTGTAGAGCTTCAGGTCGATCGACTTGGGAAGGGTGCGCACCTGCTGCTCGCCGGTGGTGACGTACTCGTGGCTCTCCATGTCGATCGTGAGAAGCGCGTCGCGGCGCGTGGCCATCGCCGTGCTTTGCGCGGCGCGCAGCCCGGCGGCGAGCGAGCGCGCGGCGGCCTTGAGGTCGGCCGCCGACGCCTTGCCGAAAGGAACGCCCAGGACAACCCCATAGATCGCCGCGGCGAGGACGAGCACGATGATCACTTCGAGGAGGGTGAAGCCCTTCTCGCGCCGCGCCGCCGCGCGCATCGGTGCGCCGGGCGCGATCAGTTTGAGATGTCCTTGTTCTCGCCGTCGCCGCCCTCGCGGCCGTCGGCGCCGAGCGTGACCAGGTCGAAGGGCTTGCCCTGGCCCGGTACCGTGTACTTGTAGTCGTTGCCCCAAACGTCCTTCAGGTCGGCGGCCTTCGCATAGGGCCCGTTCCACTTGTCGACGCCGCCGGGCGCCTGCACCAGCGCGCCGAGGTTGTCCGGGTAGCGCCCGACCTCGAGCTTGTAGAGCTCGATGTTGCCGACCAGCTGCTGGAGCT
>JBDTXQ010000090.1:0-8627 GCA_040006115.1 Usitatibacter sp. | reverse complement strand
CCCATGTCGGCAAGCATCGTGACCACGCCCTCGATCTGCTCGGCGTCGGTCATGTCGTCCGGGAGGTGGTCGTTGATCTCGGCGTACGTGAGGTAGCCGCGCTCCTTCCCAAGGACGATGAGGTTCTTCAGCCGCTTCTTCTGGGCCTCGATCTCGGCGATCTTGGTCTCGGCGGTGTGATGCTGCTTGGCGTGCTTGGAGAAACTGGGATTCTTCACGAATTGGGCTCCCGCGCGGCGGTGTCGGGGAAAACCGATAATTGTATCAAAGTTTTGACCGCTCTTCCTTAGGCTGATTCCCCGATTTGACCATGGCGAGGCTCGCGTACTCGGCCTTCTCCGCAGGGGTGGCGGTGCCGGCGGCCAGAAGCCGGGCGAGCTCGTTGTGGCGGTGGGCCAGGTGATCGCCCCGCAGCTTCTCGACCAGATCGGCGACTTCGGTCTCCATGTCGAAATCGGGGCTTTCGGCTTGATTTAAAAGGGGCTCGCTCAAGGCTTCCGTAATGGATGCTTGATACTCCGAGCCTTCGAAGTAAGCGCTAGCTTGCCCGAGGGTCCGCCGGGGGTCGTTCTGGAAATATTCCACGACGGCGCGCAGTGCGGCGGCCTCGCGTCCCTGGGCCGCCAAGGCGTCCCCGGGAACCGAGCCAGCGAGCTCGGGGCGCATCAGGAGGCGCCCCAGGAGGCGCGACTCGGCGGGCCGGGCCGCCGAGCGGACCACCCGGGCAGGCGGGGGCGCCGAACGCCTCTCCGGGGCCTTGGCGGGGAACAGCCGGTTGATCTCTTCGGGGTCGAGGCGGGCGAGCTCCCCCAAGCGGCGGCGCAGCATCGCGCCCAATGCCGCGGCCTCGATCTGAGCCACCAGCGGCCGGGCTTGCGAGAGGAAGCGCGCGCGCCCCTCCTCGCTCGCCATGTCCACGTGGCCGGCCAGCTCCGCGAAGAGGAATTGCGAAAGGGGCTTCGACTCCTCGACCGCCTTGCGGAATGCTTCCTTGCCCAGGCGCCGCACGTAAGTGTCGGGATCGTCATCCGCGGGTAGGAAGAGGAAGCTCACCACCTTGCCGTCGGCGAGCACCGGCAGGGAAACCTCGAGCGCGCGCCACGCCGCCTTGCGCCCGGCCGCGTCACCGTCGAAGCAGAACACCACGTTGTCCGCGAGCTTGAGGAGCTTCGCGACGTGGAAGGGCGTGGTCGCCGTGCCCAGGGTCGCGACCGCGTTCTCCACGCCGTGCTGGGCGAGCGCGACCACATCCATGTAGCCCTCGACGACGATGACCTGGTTCGCGTCGCGGATCGCGCGCCTCGCCTGGTAGAGGCCGTAGAGCTCGCGGCCTTTCTCGAAGAGCGGGGTCTCGGGGGAATTGAGGTACTTGGGCTCGCCCACGCCGATCACGCGGCCGCCGAAGCCGATCACGTTGCCGCGCGCGTCGAGGATCGGGAACATCACGCGGTTCCGGAAGCGGTCGTAGCGGCGCGATTTCTTCTCGGCGCCCTCGGGCTCGCTGTCGATCACGAGGCCGGTGTCCTTGAGCGAGGCGTTTGAATAGTCGGAGAAGACCGCCTCGAGGTTCTGCCATCCATCGGGCGCGAAACCCAGGCCATAGCGCGCGGCGATCTCGCCCGAGAGGCCGCGGCCTTTCAGGTAGTCGACCGCGGCCTTCGATTTCTTGAGCTCCGCGCGATAGTAGGCGAGCGCATCCATCATGCGGATCGCGAGGCCCGGGGCCTCCTCCGCGCCGGGGCGCGGCGCGGCCGAGCGCGTCTCGGGCACGGGCATGCCGACGGTCTCTGCCAACGCGCGGATCGCTTCGGGATAGGCGAGGCCGGAATACTCCATGAGGAAGCCGATCGCGTTGCCGTGCGCGCCGCAGCCGAAGCAATGGTAGAACTGCTTCGACGGGCTCACCGTGAAGGAGGGCGTCTTCTCGTTGTGGAACGGGCAGCAGGCGCTGAAATTCGCGCCCGCCTTCTTCAGCTTCACGTAGCGATCCACCACGTCGACGATGTCGACGCGCCCGAGCAGGGACTGGATGAAATCCTGCGGGATCATGCAGGCATTATCAGCCCGTCAACTTGCCTTTGACCAACCCGGAGACGCGGCCCATGTCGGCGCGACCGGCGAGCTTCGGCTTCACCAGCGCCATCACCTTGCCCATGTCGGCGGGCGATTTCGCGCCGCTGGCGGCGAGCGCTTCCGCGATGATCGCATCCACGTCCGCGGCGGAAAGCTGCCGCGGCATGTAGACCTCGAGGACGCCGATCTCGAACTTCTCCTTGTCGGCGAGGTCCTGGCGCGCGGCCTTCTCGTACTGGGAAATGGAGTCCTTGCGCTGCTTGATCATCTTCTCGATGACGGCGAGCACGCCGGCGTCATCGAGCGTCACGCGCTCGTCCACCTCGCGCTGCTTCACCGCGGCCAACAAGAGGCGCACAGCGCCGAGCTTGTCGGCGTCGCGCGCCTTCATCGCGGCCTTCATGTCCTCATTCAGTTGCTCGCGAAGCGCCATATGCATCTTCCCTAGAAATGACTGCGGCGAGCGGGGCATGGTGCCCGGCTCGCCGCGGGAATTCGTATGCCGGGCTGCTCAGTACAGCTTGGGCGGGAGCATCTGCGCGCGCATGCGCTTGTAGCGGCGCTTGACCGCGGCGGCGTGCTTGCGCTTGCGCTCAGCGGTGGGCTTCTCGTAGAACTCGCGGGCGCGCAGCTCCGTAAGGAGGCCGGTCTTTTCCACGGCGCGCTTGAAGCGGCGCAGCGCCACATCAAACGGCTCGTTTTCCTTAACTCGGACAATTGGCATAGGTGGATAATTTGGTTGAAGAAATGGTCCGGGTTTTGGTGCCGGAAAACCAAGCATAATATCAGGATTTACCCCCCCTGTCTTGCTCATACTCGGCATCGAAACCAGTTGCGATGAAACCGGTGTCGCCCTCTACGACACCCGCGACGGGCTGCTTGGCGAGGCGCTGCATTCCCAGGTGGAGCTGCACGCCGCGTACGGGGGCGTCGTCCCCGAGCTTGCCTCGCGGGACCACGTCCGGCGCCTGCTGCCGCTCACCGCCCTCACCCTGGAACGCGCGGGCCGGCGCATCGAGGACGTGGACCTCATCGCCTTCACCCAGGGCCCGGGGCTGGGCGGCGCGCTGCTGGTGGGCGCCTCGGTCGCGACCGGCATCGGGATTGCGCTCGGGCGCCCGGTGGTCGGCATCCATCACCTCGAGGGGCACCTCCTCTCGCCTCTCCTCACCGAGCCGCGGCCGCAATTTCCCTTCGTCGCGCTGCTGGTCTCGGGAGGGCATACGCAGCTCATGCGCGTCGACGGCGTGGGGCGCTACGCTCTCCTCGGGGAGACCCAGGACGATGCCGCGGGCGAAGCCTTCGACAAGACCGCCTCGCTCCTCGGGCTGGGCTATCCCGGCGGGCCCGCGCTCGACCGGCTTGCCGAGGGCGGTGACGCAAGGCGCTTCGACTTCCCCCGGCCGATGATCGCGAGCCCCGAGCTCAACTTCAGCTTCAGCGGGCTGAAGACCGCCGTGCTCACCCGCATCCGCGGCCTCGGCGCCCTCGACGACGCGACGCGCGCCGATCTCGCAGCTTCGTTCCAGCAGGCCATCGTCGACGTGCTCGCGTCGAAGTGCCGCCAGGCGTTGGAGCGCGCGGACCTCACTGCCCTCGTCGTGGCCGGCGGGGTTGGCGCGAACGCCCTGCTGCGCGAGCGCCTTGTCGCCGACACCCGCTCGATGGGCGCGCGCGTGCATTTCCCGCCGCTGCGGCTATGCACGGATAACGGCGCGATGATCGCATTCGCCGCGGCGCTCAAGTATCCGCAGGGCCACGAGGGCGAGTCCGGCTTTCCGGTATACCCGCGCTGGGACCTGGCGCAAGCCGCGGCTCAGTCCACGCCGCGCCGGTAGGCCTGCTCCGCTGCGGCGAGCTCTTCCTCGGCGGCTTTCACCGCGTCCTCGAGGACCTTCACGTGTTCGTAGTAGACCTCGTTGGGCACCATGGTCGGGCAGGTGGTGATGGTCTTGCCATCGCTGCCTTTCACCGTCCTGCAGTTGGCGCGCGATACGCCGCCGTGCATCCCTCCGGATCCGGACATGCCGCCGGTGGTCGCCGAGCCTGCGCCGGGCATCGGGCTGCCCTTCTCGAGCTTCTGCTGGATCACCTGGCGCTCGTCGTCACCCGGCGAGGAGGCCGAGTCGAGGGCGGCCCTGGCGCCCTCCAGCTTTGCGCGCGCGCTCGCCACCGCGGCCTCGAGCTTCTGGCGCAGCATGCGGCGCAGCGCCGCGGAGTCGGGAGCAGTGCCGGCCGATTCCTCGGCGCGCTGAGCTCTCGTCGCGGGCCTCTCCGCTGCCCGGGGCGGCGCCATGGGCTGCTCGTCGGGCTCGAGGCGCGTCACCGGGCCGGCGAAATTCTTCGGGGGACGGTCGCTGTATTGAGTCTTGCCGTCCGCGTCCACCCACTTGTAGAGGGCCTGCGCCGCGGCTCCGCCGCAAGCCAACGCGATCGACAGCGCCGCCATCGCGGCGAGCGCCTCAGCGCGCCTGTTCGGCACGTCGCAGCTCATCCTGAGAGTTCTTCAAGTCGGCCTCGAGGCCGTCGAGCCGTTGCTGGTATGCGTCGCTTGGCGCGCTGCGCGCGCCGCCTCCGACCTTTCCGATTCGCATCACGTCGCCTTCCTGCGGATTGTCGCGCGCGTCCCGCAGCGCTTTCTGCGCCGCTTCCAGGCGAAGGCGCGCCTGGGAGACTCGCACGTCCTCGGGCCGCACCCCGGCCGGCGCCTCGCCGCGCGGCAGATTCGCCCCCGGCGCCGGAGGTCGCGGCTTTTCCAGGGTCGCCGTGTTTGCGTTGGGATCGATGTCGAGGCGGATGACCTGCCCATCGAAGGACTTGGGCTTCTCCTCGGAGTAAGTGACCTTGCCGTTCTTGTCGATCAGCTTGTAGAGCGTCTCCGCCGCGGCCGCGGCGCTGAAGAGGGCCACGCACGACACGGCGGCGAGGCGAACCGGCAAGCGCGAATGCATGGTCATTCTCCTAGGCGGCGACAAGCGCGTCGCCGCACACGCGGCAGTGGGGATCCCGGGAAAGGCGCACCTCGTGCCAACGGCTCGCGAGCGCATCGAAAAGCATGAGCCGCCCGGCCAAAGTCTCGCCGATCCCGGCGAGGAGCTTGATCGCCTCGAGCGCCTGGAACGTGCCGATGATGCCGACCAGCGGCGCGAACACCCCCATGGTCGCACAACGCTCCTCTTCGCCCCCGCCGCCTTCGGCGAAGAGGCAGTTGTAGCAGGGCGCGCCTTCGTGGCGCAAGTCGAAAACCGCGATCTGGCCGTCGAAGCGGATCGCGGCCCCTGACACCAGGGGCGTGCGCGCGGCCACGCATGCCCGGTTCAACGCATGACGCGTTGCGAAGTTGTCCGAGCAGTCGAGCACCACGTCCGCGTAGCGCGCGAGGGCCATGAGGCGCTCGGCTCCCGCGCGCTCCTCGAGAGGCTCGATGCGGATGTCGGGATTGATGCGCGCGAGCGTCTGCGCGGCGGAGGAGGCCTTGGGCTCGCCGATGGAATCAATGCGATGGACGACCTGGCGCTGCAGGTTGGTGAGGTCGACGCGGTCGCCGTCGCCGATGGTGATGCCGCCGACGCCGCTCGAAGCGAGGTAGAGGAGCGCGGCGGAGCCCAGGCCACCCGCGCCGATCACCAGCGCGTGGGAGTCGAGGAGGCGCTGCTGCGCTTCCTCGCCGAACTCGTTCAACAGCAGGTGCCGGCTATAGCGAAGTCGCTGGCGGTCGTCCATCGGGCGGGTGCCGGGCGGCCCGCCGCCGTTACTTGAGGGTGACGGCGGCCGTGGTGGTCGCGTTGACGGGAAGGCCCTTGAGGTGGTTCAACGCCGCGTTCAGCTGCAGGTCTTCCTTCTTGGCGTTCGGGTCTTTCGCGGCACCATCCTTGTCGGACTTGGCGACCGTGGCGGGCTTCGTCGCGGCAGCGGCGGCCTTGCCGGTCGCCGAACCCGCGACGACCTTCTCGGTCGCTTTCGTGCCCTTGGCGGGGGATGCCGCCGCGCTCTTGTCGTCCTCGACCGAGAGGTGGTGCTGGAGGTCCGCCTCGCGCAGGAGCACTTTCGCTTCCGCCGCGTCCTCGACCACGATGTCGGGGGAGATTCCCTTGGCCTGGATCGAGCGCCCGCCCGGCGTGTAATAGCGCGCCGTGGTGAGCTTCACCGCCTGGTTGTTGGGCAGCGGCAGGATCGTCTGCACCGAGCCCTTGCCGAACGTCTGCGTACCGACGATCGTCGCGCGATGGTGATCCTGGAGCGCGCCTGCGACGATCTCGGAGGCCGATGCCGAGGCGCCGTTCACGAGCACCACCATCGGCACCGTCTTCGCCGCCGCGGGCAGCTTGTTCAGGAAGTCCTCCTTGAACGCCCCGCGCACGTAGTTTTCCTTGCTCGCGGTGAGGCGCATCTTGGCGTCGTCGGTGCGCCCGTCGGTGTACACCACGAGGGCGTTCCTCGGCAGGAACGCCGAAGAGACCGCGACCGCCGAATTCAGCAGCCCGCCGGGATTCAGGCGCAGGTCGAGCACCAGGCCCTTCATGTCGCCGCCCGATTGCTTGTACAGGTCGTTCATGGCGGTCACCAGGTTCTCGCCGGTGTGCTCCTGGAACTGCGTGATGCGGATCAAGCCGTAGCCGGGCTCGAGCATCCTCGCCTTCACGCTCTTAACGCGGATCACGTCGCGGCGCACGATGATCTCGAGGGGCTGCTGCTCGCCCTTGCGCACGATGGTGAGCTTCACGTCGGTGTTCGGCTTGCCGCGCATCTTCTTCACGGCGTCGGAGAGGCTCACGCCCTTCAGAGACACCTCGTCCAGCTTGATGATGACGTCGTTCGCCTGCACCCCGGCGCGGAAGGCCGGCGTGTCCTCGATGGGGGCGATGACTTTCACGAATCCGTCTTCGGTGCCAACCTCGATGCCGAGGCCGCCGAACTCGCCCTGCGTGCCGACCTGCAGATCGCGATAGGCTTCCTGGTCGAGGAACGCGGAATGGGGGTCGAGGCCCGTGAGCATCCCGTTGATAGCTTCCTTCAGCAGCTTCTTGTCCTCGACCGGCTCGACGTAGTCGCTCTTGATGCGGCCGAACACCTCGCTGAAGAGCCTGAGGTCGTCGACCGGCAGCATGAGGGCCGAAGCCTGGCGATCCGCGACCGCGGAGAAGTGCAGGCTCGCCGCGATGCCGAGCGCCGCGCCAAGCACCACCAAGCCCATCTGCTTGAACTTCTTGCCCATTCGTAGTCCCTCTCGAATGCGTATATGGAGCCGTCGAATTCGTTCGCAAGTCAGGGTGCTATCCACCTCAACGGATCGAACGGTTTTCCGTCGCGACGTAGCTCGAAGTATAGACCCGATTCCACGTTACCACCCGACGCTCCTACATGCGCAATCGCGTCTCCGCCACGCACACTTTCGCCAACCTTGCGCAGCAATCCGTCGTTGTTGGCGTACAGGCTCATGTAGCCGGTTCCATGGTCGAGAATCAAGAGGTTACCGAAGCCCCGCAGCCAGTCCGCGTAGACCACCCGGCCGTCGGCCACGGCATGGACCGTTTCACCTGAAACAGACTTGATGAAGAGTCCCTTCCAGGAGGCGCCGGTCTCCTCGCGCGCCGTGCCGTAGCGGTTCATGAGCTCGCCGCGCACGGGCAGGTTGAGGCGTCCCTTGAGGCTCGCGAAAGGCCTGGCGGAAGATGAAGCATCGGCCACGCGATCGACGGAGCGGCCCTTGGCGCCCTTGCCCTCGGCGGGTTTCGCGGCAAGCGCGCGCGCGATCTCCTCCACCAGCCTCGCGAGGCGGGCTTCGTCGCGCTTGAGGCGCCCGATCTCGCGCCGGCCCTTGGCGATGTCGCCCGCGAGCCGCGCGAGGACCGCGGCGCGCGCCGCGCGTTCCCGCTCGAGCGTGCGCGTCTCCTGCGCCTGGTCCTTCTCGTTCTGGGCGAGCTCATCGCGCCGCGCCATGGCGTCCTTCTCGATCGCGGCGAGGCTCTCGCCCGTCCTGCGCAGCTCGCCGATGATGGCGGCGCGCTCCCGCTGGATGTACTCGTAGTAGGCGATGTGGCGCGCCACCGTCGCCGCGTCGCGTCCCTCGAGCGCGAGGCGCAGCCGGTCCGGCGCGCCCTGCTGGTACTGGAGGCGAAGAAGCTTGCCCGCGAGCGCTTCCTGCTCCGAGACCCCGGCACGGGTTTCGCGATCGCGCGCCGCGATGGAGGCGAGCTCGGCTTCGAGCGTGCGGCGGCGCTGCGCGAGCTCGAAAAGGGCGCGCTGCGCGTCGCTCACCGCGCTCCCGCTTTCCTTCAGCTGGTCGGCCGCCTCGCCGCGCGACTCCTCGGCGGCGGCGAGCTCGGATTGGAGCTTCTCGATGCGCCCGCGCAGCTCGCGCAGCTCGGCTTCGCTCGGGGCAGGAGCCTTCGCGGGCGGGGCCGCCCACGCGCCGGGCGCGAGCGCGAGCGCGAGAAGGGTGAGGCCCTGGGCCGCGCGCCGCGCGAGCGCGCTCGACATCGGCGCTACTTCACCTTGCCCTGGGTCGCCACGGAGTGCTGCGCCTTCGCGACCGCCTCGGCGTCTCCAAGGTA
>JBDTXQ010000089.1:0-8636 GCA_040006115.1 Usitatibacter sp. | reverse complement strand
AGCCGGTGGTGAACGCGCTCGCGACGCGCTCCAACGTCGCCGCCGGGAAGCAGGAGCTCGCCGCGGTGTTCGGCCTCATGCAGGGGCTCATCGCGCACCTCGCGCCGCGCTTCGCCGCCGACCTCGAGCGCTCCAACCCCGAGCGGCCGTGGCGGGTCGCGCACGTGAACCTCGCCATCACCGCCATCCGCACCGAGGACCCGGCGATGATCGATTTCGCCTTCGACGCTCTCGATGCGGCGCTTCCCGACGAGCGCGCCGGCCGCTACGCCGAGGCGCTCGCCCTCGCGCTCGCCCCGCGCGTGGCGAGCGCCGTGCGCGAACGAATCGAGGCGCGCCACCTCAAATGGAGCAGTTGATAGTCGCGCCGAAGGCTCCAGTTCGGCTATAATTATCAGTTACTTGCTCGCCGGGCCGCCCTTGAAGTTCCTGTTCGACTTTTTCCCCCTCATCCTCTTTTTCATCGCCTTCAAGGTAAGCGACATATTCGTCGCCACCGCGGTGGCGATTGTCGCGTCCATCGTGCAGATCGGCTGGGTGCTCGCGCGCCGGCGCAAGGTTTCGAACATGCAGTGGACCGGCCTCGCGATCATCGTGGTGTTCGGGGGCGCGACGCTGATCCTGCACGACGAGACCTTCATCAAGTGGAAGCCGACGGTGCTTTACTGGCTCATCGGCCTTTCATTCCTCGGCTCGCTCGCGTTCGGCAGGAACCTCGCGAAGTCGGTGATGGGCGAAGGCATTCACCTCCCCGAGCCGGTGTGGACCCAGGTGGCGATCGCATGGGGCGTCTTCTTCCTCGCGAAGGGAGTCCTCAACCTGTGGGTCGCGTTCCACTACTCCATGGACACGTGGGTCACGTTCAAGACTTTCGGCAGCACCGGCCTGATCCTCGCCTTCGTGCTCGCCCAGGCCGTGTGGCTGTCCAGGTACATCGAGGACGAGCCGGCCCAGGCCGGGCCGCCCAAGCCGTGACCCAAGCCTGCCGCAAGGCTGCGTGCGCATGATGCGCGCCACGGAGCAGGACATCCGCGAGCGGCTCGCCGCCTTGAAGCCGATGACGGTGGATTTGCGCGACGAAAGCGCGCAGCATGCGGGCCACGCCGGCGCCGCTTCCGGCGGCGGCCATTGGCAACTCACCATCGTTTCCGAGGCATTCCGCGGCAAGAGCGCCGTGGCGCGCCATCGAATGATTTATGAGGCGTTGGGCGACCTCATGAAGCGCGACATCCATGCCCTCAAGATCGAGGCGTCCGCGCCCGAATAAGTTTTCGACATTCACCATGAGCAAAGGAAATTCCATGCAACGTACCCTCCGTAACCTCGCCGTCGCCCTCGTGGCCGGCACCTTCGCCGTCGCCGCCGGGGCGCAGGACAAGGCCGAGAAGGCTTCCCGAAAAGCCTCGGCCGCGGCCGCCGCATCCGGCAAGGTGGTCGTGAACGGCGTGACCATCCCGCAATCGCGCATCGACGCGATGAACCGCGAGCTGAGCTCCCAGGGCCAGCCCGACACCGACGAGCGCAAGAAGGCGGTGCGCGAAGAGCTGGTGAATCGCGAGGTGCTGGCGCAGGCCGCCGCCAAGCGCGGCCTCGACAAGAATCCCGACATCGCCGCGCAGATGGAGATGGCGCGGCAGGCCGTCCTCGTGCGCGCGCTCTTCGAGGAGGAAGTGAAGAAGAATCCGATCACCGACGCGCAGCTGCAGCAGGCGTACGAGCAGTTCAAGGGCTCGATGGGCAACAACGAGTACAAGGTGCGCCACATCCTGGTGGACAAGGAAGACGACGCCAAGGCGATCATCGCCGAGCTGAACAAGGGCGGCGACTTCGCCAAGCTCGCGAAGGAGAAGTCGAAGGACCCGGGCTCCAAGGACAACGGCGGCGACCTGGACTGGGGTCCCTCCGCGCGTTACGTGAAGCCCTTCGCCGACGCCATCAGCGGGATGCAGAAAGGCCAGACCACGCCCGCCCCGGTGAAGACCGACTTCGGCTACCACGTGATCCGCCTCGACGACGTGCGCCCGCTTACGGTGCCGCCCTTCGCCGAGCTGAAGGAGCAGTTCCGTCAGCGCGCGCAGCAAGCCCAGATCCAGAAGATGGTGATGGAGCTGCGCCAGAAGGCGAAGATCGAGGAAAGGTAGTCGCCATTCCCGGTCGAGGAAGGGCGGCTGCGGCCGCCCTTTTCTTTTCCGGCTCCAAACCCTTTCGCCCCCTTGTTGCGTTTCAACCTGAGGATCCGCCAATTCCGGCGGCCCGCGACCTCAGGAGATCCCATGAACCCGCTTCGCGCCCTCGCCGCCGCCTCGCTCGCGGCATTGAGCATCTCGGCCCACGCCGTCGGCCGGCTCGCCGACATTTCCATCTTCGACCGCGCGACCTCGCGCGAGCTGCACGTCAATTGGCACGATGGCCGCGCCTACGTGGTCGGCAGGCCCGGCAACGAATACCAGGTCGTCGTGCGCAACCGCAGCGCCGAGGAGATCCTCGCGGTCGTCTCCGTGGACGGCGTGAACGTGATGAACGGCGAGACCGCGAGCCCCCGGCAAAGCGGCTACGTGATCGCGCCCTGGGGACGGGTCGACGTGCGCGGATGGAGGAAGAGCATGGAGGAGACCGCGGCCTTCTACTTCACCCCGCTCGGCGATTCGTACGCGGCGCGCACCGACCGGCCATCCAACGTCGGCGTGATCGGTGTCGCGCTGTTCCGGGCGAAGCGCCAGGAACCCCCGCCCGCGCCGGCGATGCCGGTCGCGCCCGCGGCGCGGGGCTCGGGTTCGGCCCTGGAAAAGAGCGAGATGCGCGACGACGCGCCGCGCAATCGCCAAGCCCCGTCGACCGCGCAGTCCATGCCGGCGCCGGCCGCGCCGCTCGGCACCGGGCACGGGCGACGCGAGGAGTCCGCGGTGCGCTGGGTGCAGTTCGAGCGCGCCGCGAGCGAGCCCGAGGAAACGGTCGCGGTCTACTACGACAGCTATCGCAACCTGGTGGCGCGAGGCATCCTGCAGCCCGCCATCGGCGCACGCGACCCGAACCCGTTCCCGACCGCTTTCGCACCGGATCCGTGGAGGTAACCTAGAATCGGAGGCGATGGCTGCCTCTGACGAAGAACTCATGCTTCGCTATGCCGGCGGCGATGCCGCCGCGTTCGAGACGCTTTACGCCAGCCACAAGGGCGCGCTCTTCCGCTTCGTGCTGCGATCGATGAAGTCGCGGGGCGAGGCGGAGGAGCTCTTCCAGGACGTATGGGTGCGGGTGATCGAGGCTCGCGCGCGCTATGCGCCGCAGGCGAAGTTCACGACGTGGCTGTACACGATCGCGCACAACCGGCTGGTGGATCATTGGCGCGCCAAGGGACTCGCGCTGGTCTCGATCGACGACGAGGAGAAAGCGGTGGGCGAGGTCGCGGCGGATCCGGGATCGGAGCCCGCGCGGGTGCTGGAAGCGAGCCAGACGCTCGATCGGCTGAGCGCCGCGCTCGCGGCGCTGCCGTTCGCCCAGCGCGAGGCTTTCCTCCTCCATCATGAGGGCGGCCTGGGCATCGCGCAGATCGCGGCCGCCACGGGAAGCGCGGAGGCGGCGGCGAAGAGCCGGCTGCGCTATGCGATGAACAGGCTGCGCGAGGCGATCGGCGATGACGGAACCTGACGACAAGCTGCTGCGACGCTACCGCGCCCTCGGGGGCGAGGAGCCGCCGAGCGCGCTTGACGACGCCATCCTCGCGGCGTCGCGCCGCGCCGTGGCGAAGCCTTCCTTCTCGCGCCGCTTTGCCGCGCCGGTGTCCGTCGCCGCGCTGCTCGTGCTCGCGTTCGGGGTGACTCTGGAGATGCAGCGCGAGGAGCCCGGCGTCGAATACGGCATCCCCGCGAATCACGAACCGGTCTCGAAGCCCGCGCCCCCCGCGCCGGAGGCGAGCCAGGCAGCGCCCGCTCCGGAAGCGGCACCGGCCGTGCCCCCGGCTCGCGACGAATCGCGCATTGAACGAAAGAAGACTCTGCCAACGGCTCGCGACGCGCAGCCGTTTCCCGACGCCGCCGCGCCGGCTCCCCAATCGCTTCAGCGGCAAGAGCCCGCGCCGGCTTCGCCGGCGGCGGTGACTTCGGCGCCCGAGCCGGCGAGCGCACCCGCAGCGGCGCCCCCGCTGATCGCCCCCTCGGGCACGCTCGCCGCGCCGCGTGCCAAGGCCGAAAGGGCGGACGCGCTCGGTGCGCCGGCGCGCGCGCTTTCGCGATTGGCCGATCCGCAAGCCGAGCTCGATCGCATCGCGAAGATGCGCGATGAGGGACGCGACGACGAGGCCGACGAGGCGCTCGACGAGTTCAAGCGCAACTACCCGGAGTTCCGCATTCCCGACGCGACCTGGTCGCGCGTTAAGCCGCGCTAGGCACGGCGATGGCCTCCGAGACAAGCCGCATCGCGAAAGCGCTGGTGGCGAGCCGCACCGAGAGTTTCGCGAGCCGCCATTCGCGCGCCGAATCGGAAACGCGCCTCGCCGCCGCGCTCGCGCCGATCTGCCCGCGGCGCCTTGTCTTCGAGAGCCGCTGGCGGGAAGAGTCGGGTGCAACTTTCCTCGATACCGAATACCGTCCCGCGCCGGGCGTGAGGCGCTTCCTGCACGCGACCTCGATCGCGCTGCTGGCGCTCATCGCGGCGAGCGCATGGGCCGTGATGTCCGCGCGCGACGCGGGCGCGCTCGCCTTCCTCGTGCCGCTCGCGGCGGTCCTCGCGATCCTGGGATTTCCGTTGGTGGTGGTCGCCATCGGCTCGCAGCGCGAAGCCGAGGAGGCCCGCATCGCGCGGGCGATCCGGCGCGCGCTTACGGACGAAGACGAATCAGGCGCCGGTCGATCTCGGTGATGGCGCCCTGGCGGCTCTCCACGTAGACGCGCAAGAGCTCGCCCTCGCGCCACGCGCTCGACGCGAGCGTGATCTGGTAGCCTCCGCTCACCGCCTCGGGATAGCCCGGGTAGGTCGCCTCGAGGTCGCGACGCTCGATGCCGCGCGTGCCCTCGTTCTGGGGCCCTCCGCCCACGGTGGCGTACACGCGCCGCACGCCCCAGGGATCGAGCGCCCAGCCGCTCACCTCGAGCAAGCGGCCCTTCTCCTCGACCATCTTGTCGAGCGCGCCGATCGCGAGCGGCTGGTGCTGCGTCCACAGCAGCCACCCTGACGCAAGCAGGATCACCCCCAAGGTCGCGGCGAGCGCGATGCGTCCCCGCAGGATATCGCCGGAGAGCTGCCAGACCACGAGCGGCAGCAGCCCCACCGCGGCCATGGTTGCGAGCGCGCCCAGCCAGTTGTGGCGCGCCGCGCCCGCAATGCTGTCGCCGAACGCCGTGGTGGCGATGGTGTAGCCGCCGATGGCCACCAGCAGGGTGAATGCGACGGGCAGCGCGCAGAACGCGGGCTCGTTGCGAATCGTCCACACCATCCACCAGACGAGGACGGGGAACGCCACGATGAGCGTCACCACGATGGTCGCGAACACCATCGACGGCGCCTTCGACATGAGCGCGATGAACGACATCGCGCGCGGCGGCAGGTCCGCGACGGAGCGGATCGGGCCTGCGGCGGCGAGGCCAAGGTAGCCCGGCACGATCGATTCCGCCGCGGGCAGCACGCGCGAGATCACCCGAAGCAGCGTGAGCGGCTCGGTGGGCACGAGCTTCAGGAAAGCGAACGAGGAAATCTTGAGGACCTCGGGGCACACGATCTCGAGCTTCTCGCCGTGCCGCGCCTCCCACGTGGTGCCCGACATGGCCGCGCAGCGCGAGGGCAGTCCCAGGTGGTCGAGGGTTTCCTCCTCGTCGCTCGAGGCCGCCAGGATCGACCCGAGGTAGGCGTTCACGCGGTTCACCGGGCTCACGTAGTCGGGGCGCAGCGGCCCGAGAAGCACCTGCGCCACGGCGATGATCGCGGCCACCCCCGCCAGGGTCCACGTCTTGCGCCGCGAGCGGGTGAGGAGCACCGGCGCCGCCACGGCGACCAAAGCGAGCGGCAGGTAGCAGAACTGCTCGCGCGCGAAGCCGAGCACCATAAGGCTCGCGCCGAGCAGCCACCAATGGGAGCGCACGCGCCCGCCCTCGAGCACGACCACCGCCGTGAACGCCACCGCGCCGTATGCGCCGAGCAGCGCAGCGGGCTCCGGATAGAGCGTGTTCAACCAGAGCGTCGACACCGGGTCGCAGACCAGCAGGAAGAAGAGCGTCGCGTGCACCACGCACGCCACCGGGTGCGGGCGCAACGACAACGCGACGTAGAGCGCGACGAACGCGAAAAGCGAAAGGGTGAAGACGCCGAAGGCGCGAAGGGGAATCAGAATCTCGGGCTCGTCGCTCGCGATCGAGGCGATGCCGAAGGCGAGGACCACGGGAGCCGCCATCAGCGCGCCCGAGCTCACGTAGCAGCCGGCGCTCTTGAATCCCGCGGTGTGGTAGAGCGTGTGCGGGCGCACCATCTCGCCGGGCTTGCGCGGCGCGGCGATGGGCTCGATGCCGAGGCAGTCGGCGGTGCGATGCATGTCGGACTGGTCGCCGTAGCCGAGCACCGGCTCGTGCACCACGATCAACACCGCGCGCAGGAGCCCGAGGGCGAGCAACGCGAAAGCGATGATGAGGAGGAGCGAGTAGCGCGGAGCCGGGGTAGCCATCGCCGCCATGATAGCCGACCCGCTCCGCGGGTATCCGGCGCGGCGCGTCAGGCGACCCAGGCGCGGGCGTTGCGGAACATGCGCATCCAGGGTGAATCCTCGCCCCACTCACGCGGGTGCCACGAGAGGAGCACCGAGCGGAACACGCGCTCCGGGTGCGGCATGAGGATCGTGAAACGCCCATCCGGCGTGGTGACGGCGGTGATGCCCTGCGGCGAGCCGTTCGGGTTGTATGGGTACGTCTCGGTCACCTTGCCGCGGTTGTCGACGAAGCGCGCGCCCACGAGGTAGCGGCACGCGTCCATCGCCACGGCGCTCGCGAATACCGCGCGTCCCTCGCCATGGGCGGTCGCGATCGGGATGCGGCTCGCTTCCATGCCGGCGAACAGGATCGACGGCGACTTCTGGATCTCCACCAGCGCCACGCGCGCCTCGTATTGCTCGGAGGCGTTCCTCTCGAAGTGCGGCCAGTCTTGCGCGCCGGGAATGATGCCCTTCAGGTTCGACATCATCTGGCAGCCATTGCACGCCCCCAGGGCAAACGAATCGCCGCGCTGGAAGAACGCCTCGAACTCGTCCCTCGCGCGCGGGTTGAAGAGGATCGACTTGGCCCAGCCCTCGCCCGCGCCCAGCACGTCGCCGTAGCTGAAACCGCCGCAAGCGGCGAACGCCTTGAAGCCGGAGAGCTTCACGCGTCCGGCGATGATGTCGCTCATGTGCACGTCGACGGCGGCGAAGCCCGCGCGGTCGAAGGCAGCGGCCATCTCCGCTTGCCCGTTCACGCCCTGCTCGCGCAGGATCGCGATGCGCGGTCGCGCGCCCTTCGCGACGAAAGGCGCGGCGATGTCGTGGGCGGGATCGAAGGTGAGCTTCGCGTGCAGGCCCGGGTCGGCCTCGTCGAGGAGGCGCTCGTACTCCTGGTCGGCGCACTGCGGGTTATCGCGCAGGCGCTGGATCTCGTGGGTGACGCGCGACCAGGCGCGATGCAGGTGGGAGCGCTTCTCCGCGAGCACCGGCTTGCCGTTCACGATGATGCGCACCTCGCCTTCCGCGTTGGGGTGCCCTATCACGTGGCACTGCGCGGAAAGCCCCGCCTCGCGCAGCTTCCCCATCACCGTGGCCCGATCGCCCTTGCGGATCTGGAGAACCGCGCCCAGCTCCTCGTTGAAGAGCGCCGCGGCGACGCGCTCCTCGACGCTCGCGCTCAGCACGTCGCTCTGGCGTTCGTGGCCGTCCACGTCGAGGCGCTTCGCGTCGAGCGCGAGCGTGTCGAGGTAGGCGGTGACGCCCGCGCGCGCCGCGAACGCCATCTCGCAGAGCGTCGCGAAGAGCCCGCCATCGGAGCGGTCGTGATACGCGAGGAGCATGCCGGCGGCGTTGAGGTCCTGGATCGCGGCGAAGAAAGCCTTCAGCTTCGCGGCGTCGTCCAGGTCGGGCGCGACATCTCCCAGCTCGCCGTGCACCTGTGCGAGGGCCGAGCCGCCGAGGCGATTCTTCCCGGCGCCGAGGTCCACCAGCACGAGCTCGGTCTCGCCCGCGTCCATGCGCAGCTGCGGCGTGAGGGTTGCGCGCGCGTCCGTGACGGGCGCGAACGCCGAGACGATGAGCGACAGGGGCGCCGTGACCGCCTTCTGCGCGCCGGTGCCTGCGTCGCGCCACGTCGTGCGCATCGACATCGAGTCCTTGCCCACGGGAATCGAGACGCCGAGCGCGGGACAAAGCTCCATGCCCACCGCCTTGACCGTATCGAAGAGCGCCGCGTCCTCGCCCGGGTGGCCCGCGGCGCACATCCAATTGGCGGAGAGCTTCACGTCGCCGATGGCGCCGATGCGCGCCGCGGCGATGTTGGTGATCGCCTCGCCCACCGCCATGCGCCCCGACGCCGGGCCGTCGATGAGGGCGAGCGGCGTGCGCTCGCCGATCGCCATCGCCTCGCCAAGATAGGTCGAGTAGCCGAGGGTCGTCACCGCGCAGTCGGCCACCGGCACCT
>JBDTXQ010000088.1:0-8678 GCA_040006115.1 Usitatibacter sp. | reverse complement strand
CGCCCACGCCGACGAACATCTCGACGAAGTCGGAGCCGGAGATCGAGAAGAACGGGACCTTTGCTTCCCCGGCTATCGCACGGGCGAGGAGCGTCTTGCCGGTGCCGGGAGAGCCCACCATCAGCACGCCGCGCGGGATACGCCCGCCGAGCTTCTGGAACTTGGAGGGGTCGCGCAGGAAGTCGACGAGCTCGCCGACCTCTTCCTTGGCTTCATCCACGCCGGCGACGTCGCCGAACGTGACCTGATTCTGGTTCTCGTCGAGCATGCGCGCGCGGCTCTTGCCGAACGAGAATGCACCCCCGCGCCCGCCGCCCTGCATCTGGCGCATGAAGAAGATCCACACGCCGATCAGGAGCAGCATCGGGAACCACGACACGAAGATGCTCATGAGCAGCGACTGCTCCTCGACCGGCTGCGCCTCGACGTTCACGCCGAACTTCATGAGGTCGCCGACCATCCACGGGTCCTGGATGCCGGGAGTGTTGACCGTGTAGGTCTTGCCGTCGCGGGAGGTCGCCTTGAGGGTGCGGTTGTTGTCGAGCTTCACCTTGGAGATGTGCCCCTGGCGAGCCTCTTCCATGAAGGTCGAGTAGTCGAGCGACGTCTGGCTCGACTGGCGGTTGCCGACCTGCATGAACACCATGGTCAGGATGACTCCGATCACGAGCCAGACCATGATGGTGCGAATAGTGTTGTTCACAGGCGAATCCTTCCGCGGAAAAAACCCTTGATATTCAGGGGAGTAAGGGGAGCCTACCATAGCAACATCGGGCTCTTCCAACCGATATCAACCCCTACGTGGGCGGGGGACTTTCGGTTTTCCTGAGTCCGCGCGCGAGCAAGTACTGCTCGGCGCTCTCGTCGCGTGACGCGTCGGGCTTGCGAACCACCACTTTCTGGAATTCGCGGCGCAGCGACTTCAGGTATTCATCATACCCCGCGCCCTGGAAGATTTTGACCAGCAGCGCGCCGTCGCGTTTCATGTGCAACAGCGCGAAATCGCGGGTCAATTCGGCGAGCTCGAGCGTTCGCGCCTGGTCGCTCACCGCGATTCCGGTCATGTTCGGAGCCATGTCGGAAAGGACGAGGTCGGCCTTGCGTCCATCCAGCGCATGGTCGATCGCCGCGAGGCCGGACTTGCGGGTGAAGTCGCCCTGCACGAAAGTCACACCTGAAACCGGCTGCATGGGCAAAAGGTCGATGGCGACCACCGCTCCGGAGGCTCCGATGCGCTTGGCGAGCACCTGGGACCACCCTCCGGGCGCCGAGCCCAGGTCCACCACGACCATGCCGGGCTTCAGGAGCTTGTCGCGCTCGTCGATCTCGGTCAGCTTGTACGCCGAGCGCGAGCGGTAGCCTTCCTTCTTCGAGCGCTGCACGTACGGGTCGCTCACGTGACGCCTCAGCCAGCGCTTGCTCGAGTGCGATTTCGACATGGTGGACCCGCGGTTTATACTGAAAACATGCCACTGAAACCGTCACGCCGCAGCGAATTGCGCGCCGAAGCGCACCAGCTCTCCCCGGTCGTCATCATCGGCGACAAGGGCCTCACCGACACCGTGATCGCCGAGATCGATCGCTCGCTCACGGCGCACGAGCTCATCAAGGTGCGCGCCGGAACGGATGATCGCGATGCGCGCGGCACGTGGATGCAGGCCATCTGCGAGAAGGTGGGCGCCGAGCCGGTGCAGCAGATTGGAAAAGTGCTGGTTCTCTTCCGCGCCAACCCCGAGGAGAAGAAGGAGATCAGGAAGGAGCCGCGCCCCCCGCGCGCCGCGCCCGGGCAACGGCGCGCCCCCAAGCGCGAGCCTAAAGATACTTCACGTCCCCGATCTCGAACTCCTTCAGCCCGCCCGGAGTCCGAACCTCGACGACGTCGCCCTCGCTCTTCCCGATGAGCGCCTTGGCGATCGGCGACGAGTAGGAGATCTTGCCGAGCTTGATGTCGGCCTCGTCCTCGCCGACGATCTGGTAGCTCACGGCCTCGGTCGCCGAGGACGTGTCGATCAGCTCCACCGTCGAGCCGAAGACCACGCGCCCGTCGTCGTCGAGGAGCGCCGGATCGATGATCTGCGCGTTGGCGAGCTTGGCCTCGAGCTCGATGATGCGGCCCTCGATGAACCCCTGGCGCTCGCGCGCCGCCTCGTATTCGGCGTTCTCGGTGATGTCACCGTGGGCCCGCGCCTCGGCGATGGCGCCGATCACCGCGTGGCGCTCCACCGTCTTCAGCTTGTGCAGCTCGTTGCGCAGCAGCTCCGCGCCAATCAGGGTGATCGGGAATTTGCTCATGGGTGCAGGCTCGCGTGCAGCGATTGGATGTCGTAGGGACGCATTTCCTCGAGGTGCTGCATGCCGAGGCAGGCGGCACGGGCGCCGGGGAGCGTCGTGTAGTACGTGATGCGGTTCTGCAAGGCGCTGTTGCGGATCGACCAGGAGTCCTGGATCGAGCGGCGGTCTTCCTCGACTGTGTTCACGATGAGGGTCACCTCTTTGTTCTTCAGCATGTCGACGATGTGCGGGCGGCCTTCCATCACCTTGTTCACGATCTGCACCTTCAGCCCCGCGGCTTGAAGGGCCGCCGCTGTGCCGCGCGTCGCGACGAGCGAGAAGCCGAGCCCCGTGAGCGTGCGCGCGATGTCGGTGAGCTTCGACTTGTCCTCGTTCCTCACCGAGAGGAACGCCTTGCCGCCCTTGGGTAGCCGCACGCCGGCGCCGAGCTGGCTCTTCACGAACGCCTCGGCGAAGGTGTGCCCTACGCCCATCACTTCCCCCGTGGATTTCATCTCCGGCCCCAGGATCGTGTCGACGCCGGGGAACTTGATGAACGGGAACACCGCTTCCTTTACCGAATAATACGGCGGGATCACTTCGCGAGTCGCCCCCTGGCTGGCGAGGCTCTGCCCCACCATGCAGCGCGCCGCCACCTTGGCGAGCGGCACCCCGATCGCCTTCGAGACGTACGGCACGGTGCGGGAAGCGCGCGGGTTCACTTCCAGCACGTAGACCGTGTCGTTCTGGATCGCGAACTGCACGTTCATGAGGCCGATCACGTTCAGGCCCCGCGCCATCGCCACCGTCTGGCGGCGCAGCTCGTCCTGCAGCTCCTTCGACAGGCTGAAGGGCGGCAGTGAGCACGCCGAGTCGCCGGAGTGCACGCCGGCCTGCTCGATATGCTCCATGATCCCGCCGATGAGGACTTCCTTCCCGTCGGAGACGGCGTCGACGTCGACCTCGATTGCGTCGTTCAGGAAGCGGTCGATCAGCACCGGGGAATCGTTGGAGACTTTCACCGCCTCGCGCATGTAGCGGCGCAGGTCGGTCTCGGCGTAGACGATCTCCATCGCGCGCCCGCCGAGCACGTACGAGGGGCGCACCACCACCGGGTAGCCGATCTCCTTAGCCGCGGCGAGCGCGTCGTCCTCGGTTCGCGCGGTGCGGTTGGGCGGCTGGCGCAGGCCCAGCTCGTGGATCATCTGCTGGAAGCGCTCACGGTCCTCGGCGCGGTCGATCGAATCCGGCGAGGTGCCGATGATGGGAACGCCGGCCGCTTCCAGGTCGCGCGCGAGCTTCAACGGCGTCTGGCCGCCGAACTGGACGATGACGCCCTCGGGCTTTTCCTTGTCGACGATCTCGAGCACGTCTTCCAGCGTGAGCGGCTCGAAATACAACCGGTCGGAGGTGTCGTAGTCGGTCGACACGGTCTCCGGGTTGCAGTTGACCATGATGGTCTCGTAGCCGTCCTCGCGCAGCGCGAGCGCCGCGTGCACGCAGCAGTAATCGAACTCGATCCCCTGGCCGATGCGGTTGGGCCCGCCGCCCAGCACCATGATCTTGCGCGCGTTGGTGGGCTTGGACTCGTCCTCTTCATCGTAGGTCGAGTACATGTACGCGGTGCCGGTCTCGAACTCCGCCGCGCACGTGTCGACGCGCTTGTACACCGGGCGAATGCCCAGTGCATGGCGGCGCTTCCTCACCTCGTGCTCCGTGGTCTTCCAGAGATGGGCGAGGCGCCGGTCAGAGAAGCCCTTGCGCTTGAGCTGGTAGAGCTCGTCTTTCGAGAAGTCGGCGAGCGTCTTCTTTTCGATCTCGAGCTCGGTGTCGACCAGGTCCTTGATCTGCACCAGGAACCACGGATCAATCCTGGTGAAGCGGTGGATGTCCTCGAGCGACATGCCGACCCCGAAGGCGTCCGCCACGTACCAGAGGCGCTCGCCGCGCGGGTACGCGAGCTCGTCCTCGATCTTGTCCATGTCGACGGACTTCAAGTTGAACCCGTCGACGCCGACTTCCAGCCCGCGCAGCGCCTTCTGCAGCGACTCCTGGAAGTTGCGCCCGATCGCCATCACCTCGCCCACGCTCTTCATCTGCGTGGTGAGGCGGTCGTCGGCCTGCGGGAATTTCTCGAAGGCGAAGCGCGGCACCTTGGTCACCACGTAGTCGATGGTGGGCTCGAAGGACGCCGGCGTGAGGCCCCCGGTGATGTCGTTCTTCAGCTCGTCCAGCGTGTAGCCCACGGCGAGCTTGGCGGCGATCTTCGCGATCGGGAAGCCGGTCGCCTTCGAGGCGAGCGCCGAGGAGCGCGAAACGCGCGGGTTCATCTCGATGATGACCATGCGCCCATCCGCGGGGTTGATCGCGAACTGCACGTTCGAGCCGCCCGTCTCCACGCCGATCTCGCGCAGGCACGCGATCGAGGCGTCGCGCAGGATCTGGTATTCCTTGTCGGTGAGCGTCTGCGCGGGCGCGACAGTGATCGAGTCGCCGGTGTGCACGCCCATGGGATCGAGGTTCTCGATCGAGCAGATGATGATGCAGTTGTCCTTGCGGTCGCGGACAACCTCCATCTCGTACTCCTTCCATCCGATGACCGACTCCTCGATGAGGAGCTCCTTGGTGGGCGAGGCGTCGAGGCCTCGCTCGCAGATCTGCTCGAACTCCTCCATGTTGTAGGCGATGCCTCCGCCGGTGCCGCCGAGGGTGAAGGACGGGCGGATGATGGTGGGGAAGCCCACCATCGCCTGGACCTGCTTCGCCTCCTCGAAGGAGTGGGCGAGCGCCGAGCGCGGGCTCTCGAGGCCGATCTTCGCCATCGCGTTCTTGAACTTCTCGCGGTCCTCGGCCTTGTCGATCGCTTCCTTCTTGGCGCCGATCATCTCGACCTTGAACTTGTCCAGCACGCCCTCGCGCGCGAGGTCGAGCGCGCAGTTCAGCGCGGTCTGCCCGCCCATGGTCGGCAACAGCGCGTCGGGGCGCTCCTTCTCGATGATCCGCGCCACCATCTGCCACGTGATGGGCTCGATGTAGGTGACGTCGGCCATCTCCGGATCGGTCATGATGGTCGCCGGGTTGGAGTTCACCAGGATCACCCTGTAGCCCTCGTCGCGCAGCGCCTTGCAGGCTTGCGCGCCCGAGTAGTCGAACTCGCACGCCTGGCCGATCACGATGGGGCCCGCGCCGATGATGAGGATGGTCTTGATGTCGCTACGCTTGGGCATGAGGCGTCAGGCTCTCCTCTTCGCGGCCATCATCGACACGAACTTGTCGAAGAGGTAGGCCATCTCGCGCGGGCCGGGGCTCGCCTCGGGATGGCCCTGGAAGCTGTAGGCGGGCTTGTCGGTGTATTCGATTCCTTGCAGGCTTCCATCGAACAGCGAACGGTGCGTGGGCCTCACGTTGGAGGGCAGCGTCGACTCGTCCACGGCGAAACCGTGGTTCTGGCTGGTGATGAAGACGCGGCCGGTCGCGAGGTCCTGCACCGGATGGTTCGCGCCGTGGTGGCCGAACTTCATCTTCACCGTCTTCGCGCCGGCGGCGAGGCCGAGGAGCTGGTGGCCGAGGCAGATGCCGAACACCGGCGTGCCGGTGCCGACGATCTCGCGGATCGCCCGGATCGCATAGTCGCAGGGCTCGGGGTCGCCCGGGCCGTTGGAGAGGAAGACGCCGTCGGGCTTCAGGCGCAGGGCGTCGCCGGCGGTCGCGGTGGCTGGGAGCACCGTCACCTTGCAGCCGCGCTCTGCGAGGTTCCTGAGGATGTTGTGCTTCACGCCGTAGTCGTACGCAACCACGTGATGCTTGGCCTCGCCGTCGGGCTTGTAGCCGGTGCCGAGCGCCCAGAGGCTGCCGTTCCAGTCGTACGTCTTGTCGATGCTCACCGTCTTCGCGAGGTCCTGCCCCGCCATGCTCGGAGCGGCCCTCGCGGCGGCGAGCGCCGCCTTCTCGTCGATCTTGCCCGCCTGAACGCAGCCGTTCTGCGCGCCGAGGCTGCGCAGGATCCGCATGAGCCGCCGGGTGTCGATGTCGCCGATCGCGACCACCTGATTGCGCTTGAGGTAGGACGAAAGGTCTTCCTGCTGGCGCCAGTTGGAGCCCACGAGTGGCAGGTCGCGGATGATGAGGCCCGCGGCGTAAACGCCGCGCGACTCGACGTCCTCCTCGTTGGCGCCGGTGTTGCCGATGTGCGGATAGGTGAGCGTGACGACCTGGCCCGCGTACGAGGGATCGGTGAGGATCTCCTGGTAGCCCGTCATCGCCGTGTTGAAGACCACCTCGCCCACCGTTTGCCCCAGGGCGCCGATCGCCACGCCGCGAAAAGTACTCCCGTCGGCGAGTACCAGGACGGCGGGGGTCTTCTGCGGCACTAACGGCTCCAAGTCTGAAAGGCGGCGGCGGTCTAGAAGGACGGCGAAAAGAGCGGGCGCAAAAAAAACGGGAGAGCGCAAATTGCTTAAGGGCTCATCCCGCTTTCATTGGTCGAAGATCATAGCAGAAAACCCGACATAATTCGAGGCCGATGGACGCCTTTCGCGCTCTCGTGGGGCTCGCCCGCGTCGTCCTCGTCCAAAGCTACCGAAGGCCGAGAACGTCGTCCATGTCGTAGAGGCCGGGGGGCTTCCCGGCGAGAAACTTGGCGGCGCGCATCGCGCCTTGCGCGTAGGTGGCGCGGCTCGCGGCGCGGTGCGTGATCTCGATCCGCTCGCCGGGCCCCGCGAAGAACACCGTGTGATCGCCGACCACGTCGCCGCCGCGCACCACGGAAAATCCCACGGATGCCGCCTTGCGCTCCCCGGTCGTGCCGTGGCGCGCGAAGACGCCGTCCTTCGCGAGCGCGCCGCCACGCGCCCTCGCGGCGACCTCGCCCAGCATGAGCGCGGTGCCCGACGGAGCATCGACCTTCAGCTTGTGGTGGATCTCGAAGACCTCGGCGTCATAGTCCGGGCCCAGCGCGCGGGCGGCCATCGCGACCAGCTTGGCCAGCACGTTCACGCCGATGCTCATGTTGGGCGCCATCACGATCGCGATTTCGCGCGCGGCGGCGCGGATCTCGTCGACCCCCGCAGGCGCGAAGCCGGTGGTGCCGATCACCATGCCTCGCTTCGCCGCGCGGCAGGCGCGCAGGTGCACGAGCGTGCCCTCGGGGCGCGTGAAATCGATCAGGACGTCGGCATCGCGAAGCGCCGCCGCGGCATCGGTGCCCACCGCGATTCCGCGCGCCGGCGCGCAGAGGTCCCCGGCGTCGCTCCCCGCCCATTGGGCGCCCGGCGCATCGAGGGCGGCCGCGAGCTTCACGCCGGCGGTGGAAGTCGCCGCCTCGAGGAGCGCGCGCCCCATGCGCCCGCCGGCCCCGGCGATCGCGACGCGCGTGTCGCTCATCGAGTCGGGCGAGCCCGGTTCATTTGGCGGGCACGCCCACGGGCGGCGGCAGCGCCGGGCGCGCCTCGCCGTTGAAGCTGACCACCTTGTCGTTCTCGAAGAAGATCGAGAGCCGCGTGCGGTCCTCGGCCTTGCCGCGCTTCACGCTGCTGAAGAAGTAATCCCAGCGGTTGGAGTGGAAGGCATCGATGAGGAGCGGCGTGCCGAGGAGCTGGCGCACCTCGGCCTTGGTCATGCCCGTCTTCAGCTTGGCGGCCACGTCCTGGGCCACGTAATTGCCCTGCTGGACGTCGATGGAATAGACGAGGCCGCAGCCGGCAAGGGCGAGCGCGGCGATGATCGGAGCGAGGAGGCGCATGGAAAACCAGACGGGAGCGGAGCGCGCATTATAATTCACGCGATGAGCGATCCCCGCGACCTGAAGGAGACCGGCCTCAAGGTGACGGTTCCGCGCCTGAAGGTGCTCGACCTCTTCCAGCACAGCCCCGAGCGCCACCTCACCGCCGAGGACGTCTACCGCAAGCTCCTCGACGAGCACTCCGACGTGGGGCTCGCCACGGTCTACCGCGTGCTCACGCAGTTCGAGCAGGCGGGGATCCTCATGCGCCACCACTTCGAGGGCGGCAAGGCGGTCTACGAGCTGAACGAGGGCGGGCATCACGACCACCTGGTGTGCCTGCAATGCGGCCGGGTGGAGGAGTTCTACGATTCCGAGATCGAGAAGCGCCAGAACAAGGTCGCCAAAGAACGCGGCTTCCAGATCCACGACCACCAGCTCTACCTCTACGCCGACTGCATCAAGGCGCATTGCCCCCACCGGCCGAAGGGCTGAATGCCATGAAGGAAACTCCGAATCCCGGGCTCGAGACCTATCGCCACCGCGTCAACGTGAAGACGCTCCTCGGCGCCGCGGCGCTCGCCCTCGCCGCGCTGGCGCTCGCCGCCGCAGCGCAGCAGGCGCCGGCGCCGCGCCCCGCCGTGACCGAGATCGCCGTTGCCGAGCTCTCACCCGAGGCGCGCGAGGT
>JBDTXQ010000087.1:0-8709 GCA_040006115.1 Usitatibacter sp. | reverse complement strand
TTTCGCGCCGGCGCACCGATAGAAGCCGTGTGCCCGCGGGGAATGATCCGATGCCGGCATGCCTAGCGCTCCTTCGCGGCATCAACGTCGGAAAGGCAAAGCGCGTGCCCATGGCCGAGCTGCGGGCGCTCTTCGAAGGGCTGGGATTCACCGGCGTACGCACGCTCCTCAATAGCGGCAACGTGATCTTCCGCGCCTCGCGACCCAACCCGGCGAAGATCGCGGCGAAGATCGAAGCCGCCATTCGCGATCGCTTCGGATTTCCCGTGCCGGTCGTCGTAATGACGGCCGATGAGCTCGACGCGATCATCGCCGCGAACACCTTGCCGCACGCTCCGAGGGATCCATCGAGATTCCTGGTCGCTTTCGCCGCTTCGGCCGATGCGCTCGCGGAGGCCGCGGCGATGAGCGCGAAGCCGTGGGCACCCGATGCGATCGCGGTCGGCGACAAGGCGGCCTACCTGTGGTGCGACGCGGGCATCATCGAGTCAAAGCTCATGCAGGCGTTCGCGAAAGCCATCGGCGACGGCGCCACTGCGCGAAACTGGGCGACAGTCCTCAAGCTCCAGTCGGCGGCTCGCGACTGATCGGCGCGGCTTTCCGGATGTGCGGATTGATGGTGGTCGCAATCGCCCACAACACGAGCCACGCCGAGAAGATCTCGACCGCCACGATCGCGCCGAAACGCTCGATCAGCACACCCGAGAGCGCCGCGCCGATGGGCATGAACCCGAACGCGAGCATCCGGAAGACGCTATTCACGCGCCCCTGCAACCGGTCCGGGATGATCGAGAGGCGATAGCTGAACTGCACCACGTTGTAGATCGGCATGAGGAAGTAGATCGCGCCGGAGACGACGCCCAGCAGCAGGTATGACGGGGCGACGGCGTAGAGCGTGAAGAGCAGCGTGCTCGCCCAGATGGTGGCGATGATCACCTGGCCGAACGTGAATCGCCTCTGGATGCGACCGCCGACGAGCGAGCCGAGGATCCCGCCCACGCCCGAGATGCCGAAGATCACGCCGATCGCGCCATCGTCCGCGCCCATCTCCTTCGCGAGCATGATGATCATCAGCGGCGCGGCCGCGTTGATCAGGTTCTGCGCGCCGGTGAGGAACGCCATGTAGCGAATGAGCCGGTTCGACCAGAGCCAGCGCAGGCCCTCGGCCACTTCCTCGCGCAGGTTTCGCTTGGAGGGCGCTCGCTCGATATGGAACGGCGCCTTGATCTTCATGAGCGACACGACCGAGACCACGTAGGTCAGCGCGTCGGCGATGAAGGGCACCGCGCGGCCGACGCCTGGTAGAGAACCGTCCCGAACGGCGGGCCCACGATGTTCGCGACTCCGAACCCCGCTTCGTTCAGGGCGGCAGCCTCCGGTAGCTGCGCCTGCGGGACGACCCTCGGCAGCGCCGCGACCTCCGCGATGTTGAAGAACACGTAGAGGCTCCCCTCGACGAGCGATACCGCGTAGATCAGCCAAAGGGTGAGCGCGTCGAAGGCGATCGCCAGCGGGATCGTCGCCACCGCGATCGCGCGCCCGATGTCGCAGCGGATCATCACCGCCTTGCGGTCCCAGCGGTCGATGAGCGCGCCCACGGGGAGACTGAACACCAGGTAGGGCAGCGCGCGCGACGCGCCTGCCAGGCCCGCGGCTTCCGGCGAGCTCGTCAAGGCGAGGATGAGGAGGGGAATCACGACCGTGGAGGCGGTCGAGCCCAGCGTGGAGGCGACCTGCCCGCTCCAGAGGAGCATGTAATCGCGATTGCGCCAGAGCGGGGGGTCGGCCATGGCGAACGATGCTACCAGCGCAGCGTCGAGCCCGCGCTCCCGAACGCGCCCCCTCCCGCGATAACCACCACGCCTACGCCCACGCCGATCGCGACGAGGACGAAGAGCACGATCTTCATCGCATCGATCGCCGAATCGAGCTGGACTGCCTTCGTTCCGGCGGACCATGCCCGGCCCGCGCGCAAGTTGCCCACGGATGTGAACGCGTTGCGCAACAGCTGACGCGTCTGCACGAAGCCGTCCCAGAAACCGAGGAGGATGAGCGTGCCGAAGAAGGAAATGGCGACTCGCCCATCCGTCGGGATCGATACGAGGGCGGGCACGATTCCCTTCGCGAATTTCGGAAGCTCGTTCCTGAGCTGGCGCCAGAAGATGGCGATGCGACCCGCCATCTTCCCCGCGCGATATTCCTCTCGCACCGCCGACGTCACTGCGAGGAGCGCATCTTCGACCGCCTTGTCGCGGTTGCCCGCGCTCCATGCCGGGGCGAAGACGCCCTCGAGGATCCGGTGCGTCTGCGCGTCGGTGAGCGCTCCTTCCAGCCCGTAGCCGACCTCGATCCGCGCCGCCTTGTCCTTCGCGAATACGAAGAGGACGGCGCCGTTGTCGAGCCCCTTGCGGCCCAAGCGGGAGAGCTCGGCGACCTTGATCGTGAACTCTTCGACGGGGACGTCGGGCAGTTGCGCGTAGATCGCCACGGCGACCTGGTTGGAGGTCTCCTTCTCGAACTGCTGGAGCGACGCGTTCAGGCGGTCCCGCGTCGAAGGCTCGAGGGCGGCCGCGAAATCGTTCACGTAGGTGGTCAACGCACTCGCCGTTACGGAGCTCGCGGTCGCTGGCGCGTCGGGGGCGTCCGGCTTCACCCAATGCCCGAGATAGCTCACGGCGATCCAGAAGGTCACCCACCCGACGAGAATCCCGGCGAAACGAATGAACGATTCTCGACGCTTTGCGGCGGAGACGGGAGCGGGCATGCGGGATGATGGCAGAATTCGATCGTGACCTCGCTATTCCGCAGCGTGATCGGCGCGCCCCTCGATGTCGGAGCCTGACCGCGCGGTCATCGTGTTCGACGGTGTCTGCATGCTCTGCAGCCGCTCGGTGCAATTTGTGCTGAAGCACGACACGCGCAAGCATTTCCGCTTCGCCACGATGCAATCCACGAGCGGCCAGGCGCTGATGCGAGCCCACGGGCTCGACCCGACCGATCCCGCGTCTATGCTGCTCTTCGACGGCACGCGCGCGTGGACCGACTCCGAGGCAGTGCTGCGGGTCGCCGCGGGATTCGGCGGGGCGTGGCGGCTCACCGGCGCCGCGCGCATTCTGCCGGGCGGCTTGCGCGACACGCTCTACCGATTCATCGCGCGGCGGCGTTACCGCTGGTTCGGCAAACGCGATACCTGCATGCTGCCCACCGTCGAGACCGCCGACCGCTTCCTGCGATGAGCGCGCTCCGCCTATCGCTTCATATACTCGTCAAGCTTTACGAATTTCACACCCTCCTCGCCCGCGTCACATGCCGGTCCGGTCTTTGCGTCGGCTGCTGCCGACGACGCGTCCGCAGCAGCCGCGGCCACCACGCCCAGCAACGGAAGCGCCGCCTTGAGGAACTCACCCGCGCCCTTGATCGTATCGGCCGAGGGCTCCGAGTCCAGTCCGATTTCCGACACACCCCCCGCCTCGTTGTATTTGATGTGGAACGACGTCTTCGCGAGCATCGCGGTCTTCGCGGCGACGTAGTACTGGGCTCCCGTGGGCAAGGACACGACGTCCACGAAGGGTGTCTTCACGCAGGTCGCTCCTCCCTTCGCCAGCTTGCCGTGGAACCCTGTCCTCACGTAAACCTCCGCAGCGCGAAACGGGACGCCGATGATCTCGGTCTTGTTCTGGTCGTACACGTGCAGGCTGCCGGCACAACCCGACAGGGTCACCGCTCCGATGCAGCACAATGTCATTGTCCTGATACTCATGCGAGCCTCCTCTTGTGGAGGCTCGCATTGTGAGGCAAGCGCATTTGCGAGTCGATCGCTGAGGACGGAATCATTCCCCCCGCGCATGCACCCCGTGCCGAAAACTCGTTTGCCGCCCGCCCCCGCCGCTCTCCATAATCCACAGCATGACCTCCCGACATTCAATGCTCTGGCTCGTCATCCTCAGCGGGCTGATAATTTCCCTCTGCATGGGGCTTCGGCAGAGCCTGGGCCTGTTCATGCGCCCGATGACGCTCGACCTCGGCATCTCGGCGGCCACCTTCGGCTTTGCCATCGCGCTGCAGAACATCGTGTGGGGGTTGTCGCAGCCCTTCGTCGGCGCGCTCGCGGATAAGTACGGCCCGCGGCCGATCCTCATCGGCACCGCGCTCGCGTACGCCGCGGGGCTTCTCCTCATGATCGCCTCGAAGAGCATTCCTGGCGGGTTGCAAATCGCGGGCTTCCTCGCCGGCGTGGGGACTGCGGGTACAGGCTTCGGCGTTCTCATCGGTGTCGTGTCGCGCGCGACGCCGCCGGAGAAGCGCAGCCAGACCGTGGGCCTCGTCGCGGCGCTGGGTTCCCTGGGCACGCTGGTGATCGCGCCGCTCGGCCAGTGGCTCATCAACGACTTTGGCTGGCACATGGCGCTGGTCGTCTTCGCCGCCATCGCGGGCTGCATGGCGCTGCTTGCGCTGCCAATCGGAAAGTTGAGCGCGGGCGACTCGGCGCAACGAAAATCCACGGAGAGCGTGGGCGACGCGGTGCGCCGCGCGTTGTCCCACCGCGGCTATCTCTTCATGATGCTTGCGTTTTTCGCGTGCGGCTTCCAGCTGGTATTCATCACCACGCACCTTCCGGCGTACCTCGCGCTGTGCGGCGTTGCGCCTGGCGTGGGCGCGAGCGCGCTCGCCCTGATCGGTCTCTTCAACGCGATCGGCACCTACATGTTCGGGCTTCTCGGCGCGCGCTACAGCCAGAAACACCTGCTCGCGATGATCTACCTGCTGCGCACGCTCATCATCATCGTCTTCCTCGCAACGCCGATCAGCGCCGTCTCGACGCTGGTGTTCGCCGCGGCGATGGGATTCCTATGGCTGGGGGTGGCGCCGCTCGTGACGGGCATCATCGGCCGCGTCTTCGGCCTCACGCACTTCAACACGCTCTACGGCGTCGTGTTCCTGAGCCACCAGCTCGGCTCGTTCTTCGGCGCGTGGATGGGCGGCGTGGTGTTCGACCGCATGGGCAACTACAACCTCGCGTGGGGGGTGCTGATCTTCATCGGCCTCGCCGCCTTCACGCTGCAGTGGCTTATGGATGAGCGCCCGCCGCGCGAAAGCATCGGGACGCGGGGCGCGGTTCCGGCCTGAGGTCTCGAAGCGTTACGCGTGCTCGTCGACGCGGAACCGGTAGAACAGGTTCCCATCCAGGAAGCCATGGTCGTCGAGCACATGGTGGAAAGCCCCGAGCTCCAGCAAGCTTTGCCCGGCGCTTTCGGCTTCGCCTCGCGTGAGCCGGTATCGCCCCCGCAGCCACTCGACCGCCTCGCTGCCGATGAAACAGCTCGGATAGTTTTTCCCGAGGTGGGAGCGCTCCGCGATCGGCGCCCCCCCCGGCGCGCGCATCGCGGATTCGACTTCGCCCAGGTCGAGGCGCGCCATTGCCTCGCGCGTGCCGCCGAAGCGGAAGAAGAGCAGGCCGTCGTCGAATTGCGCTTCGCGAACCACGTGGTGGATGCGCCCGGTGCGCCAGAGGAAAGAGCCCACGCGCAGCGCGGTGGCGCGCCTCATTCCGAGCCCGGAAACCATCCGGTCGATGAACTCGGAAGCGACGAAGCAGTCGCGATAGACCTTGCCTCGATAGCGGCGATCGGCGACCAGGCCCTCGCTCGAGGCGAGCAGCGATTCGCATATGGTGTTGGCGTTCACCCCTTCGGACTCGAGCGTCCACGCGTCGGCGTAGATGTCCTTCACGGGGCCGGAGCGAGGCTCCGCGCCGCTCTTCACCAGGCGATTGACCGCCGCTTCGAGCTTCGCGGGTTCCACCTTGCGCACGCCGAGCGCCGAGATCACGCGCCCGACGACCGGGGCCAGCGAATCCTGCCACGCGGCGGCGGAGCTGCCCGGAAGGAGCGACGCGATGCCCGCCTTCGAGGCCCAATCACGCTCTGCAGGTGCGATGCCGCTCCTCGAGGGAAGGCGCGCGAAGAGGGCGACCCGCGGAAGGCTCTGCCGCAGCCAGCCGGCGAGGATCGCGGGAGAAACGCCCCGTTCTGTGAGAAATGTCACATCCGCCACCACCGCCGCGGTCCCCTGCATGCGCGGCTCCGCGGCGATCGATTCGAGCAAGGCGCCGCCGTTCGCCTTCAGCCCGGCGGCAGCCACGCCTTGCGACCCGAGCGCGGCCTCGAAGAGCGTCTCGTCCCCGGGGTTGGAAAGCATCAGTCCGACGAAGCCGGTTTGCGGGTTGGGGCTTTGATTGTTCATTCTTTTCTTGCCGATGTAATGCCGAACGAGGCGGCGTGCCGTTCAATACGGGTGCCGCGCCATTTTGGATGGCGCCGTGGTTTCGAGCAAGCGTAGGCGCCCACCGACTCGACCGGGAGCCGATAGCTGATGGTGCGCACCGCACCGGCCGCCCAATCTGGTTATTGCAAATCCCGCAACCATGCAAAGGAACAACGCAATGAATCAAGATCAGGTGAAGGGCCGCGCCAAGGAAGTCGCCGGCAACATCGAGAAGAACGTTGGCAAGATCGTCGGCAGCGAGAAGACCGAAGCCAAGGGCGCCGTGAAGGAAGTCGAGGGCAAGGTCCAGAAGAATGTGGGCGACCTGCGCAACAAGATCTGATTTCAGTCGTAGCCCCGGGGACGCGAATCGCGTCCCCGTTTTCGCGGTCAACGAAGTGATTCGGCCATCGCCCTGAAATCCTCCGGTGGCTCGCGCTCGAACGTCACCTGTCGTGCAGTGCGCGGATGCGTGAAGCCGAGCGTGCGCGCATGCAGCATCGCGCGATCCGCCTCGATCTTCACGCCCGAATAGTCGCGGATATAGACGCGCTCGCCAACCAACGGATGGCCGAGCTCGGATAAATGAATGCGGATCTGGTGCTGGCGGCCGGTCTCGAGGCGGCATTCGACCAGCGTCGCGCCCTCGAGCGTTTCGATCGGCCTTACGTGCGTCACCGAGCGCTTCGCCTCCTGCGGCGGCTCGCCCTTGCCGCGCCGGTAATGCCCGTAGGAGCCGCGCATGCCGTCGCCGCGATCGAGGAGGAGGTACGACTCGAGGCGCGCCTCGGGCACAGCGCCATGGGCTATGGCGTGATAGACGCGATCGATCGTGTGCTCGTGGAACTGCGTCGCGAGCTTGCGCTTCGCATCCGCCGCGCGCGCGAACACCATGAGGCCGCTCGTGTCCTTGTCGAGACGGTGGACGACGCCGAGCGGCGCATCGATGCCGCGCTTGTCGGCACGCCGCAGCAAGGTGCGCGTGTAGTCCGCGAGCGTCTCCTTGTTACCCGCCTCATCGGCGACGCTCAGCATCCCGACCGGCTTGTTCACGACCACCAGGTCGCGGTCGAAGAACACGATCTCGATCTCGGCGAGCGGGCCGGTGCGAAGCTTCGGCGCGTGCTCGTCGACCACGACCACCGCATCGGCGGGGACGCGCGCTGCGGGGTCGAGGCATCGCTGGCCGTTCACGGTGACACGCCCCTCGGCGCAGAGGCTGCGCGCGCGCGACCAGGCAACGCCGGTCAGCTCGCGAACTGCGGCCGCGACGGTGGGTGCCGGTGATTTCGTGTCCACCGCCCTACTATAGCGGCGCGCGCCGCCGCGAGCGTAACTTCCCGGCGCCTAGTTGCAGGCTGTCGCGGGAGTGGCGAACGCCTCCCGCGTGATCGCCTTCGCGATCGTGACCTCGTTCACGTTGTAGACGAGCGTGCCGCGGCTCGCATCGGTGAACGCGAACGTCGCCGCGCCCACGGGATTCACGCCGACGAGAGCGGGATCCCAGGGCGTCGCGCTGTAGGGCGGGCCTGTCGTGGTGTAGAGCGGGCCGGAGTAGCTGCGCGCGCCCGTCTTCGCGCCGTTCGGCATCACCAGCCATAGCCCTTTCCCGTTGGCGTTGTAGGTGAAAATCGTCGCGAACAGGATGTCGCCCTGGTGAGTGACGTTCACGCCCCATCCGGATTCCGAGTTGGCGGGTTCGTGCCACCACAAGTCCGAATAATTCGATGACGGAGCAAAGGTCTCGGCGGCCACGCACGTGGGCAGCGGCGCGGCGAAGATTTCGCGCGTGATCGGCTTCGATTGCGCGACACCTTTCACCGTGTAAGAGAAGGTGCCGTTGTTCGCGTCGCTGAACGAGAAGGTGGCGCTCCCCAAAGGCGTCGGGACCACCTGCGTCGAGAGCCACGGATTCGCGTTCAATGCGGGGCCGGTGGTGCGATAGAGCGTGCCCGACCAGGTGGCGTCGCCAGTCTTCTCGCCGTTCGACATGACCAGCCATAGCCCGGTGCCGTCGAGGTCGTATGTGAACCACGTGGCGAAGAGGATCCCGCCCTGCTGCGTGAGGTTCACGCCCCACCCCGATTCGCTTCCCGCGGGGGATTTCCACCAGAGGCCCTGGACGTTGATGGGAGACGCGCCTCCCACTTGCTTCGCTTCCGCCGTATTCGGATCAACTTGCATGACCGAAGTGTCCACCGCCTCGAAGTTGCTTCCGGCGATCGACTTCAGTTCGTCGAAGACCACGTCGGGCCATCGCGTGTCGGACGTGCCCTGGAAGTACCAGTTGCTGCCCGCATCGGCGAGCACCAGGCCGTACTTCTGGAAGGCGCGCAGGATCACTTGCGTGCGCGCGTCGAACCCGGAGATGTCGAAGCCCGGCTTCAAACGGAAACGCGCGCCCATCGGCGGGCGCGTGGCATCGGTGCTGCTTCCCGACCCATG
>JBDTXQ010000086.1:0-8729 GCA_040006115.1 Usitatibacter sp. | reverse complement strand
AGTCGTACCTGACACCACTTTTTTCATGAGATCCCCGGCTCTCGCGCGTATCGCGCCCTTCGCGCTCTTCATCGCGTTCGTCGCGATGCCGCACGGTCCGTGGCTTACGGCGCTGCGCGGGGTCGCGGTCGCGGCGATGCTCGCATTCCTCTGGCCGCGCTACACGGAGCTGCGCGCGGCGAAGGCCATCCCCACGCGCGAATGGCTGATCGCGGTGGCGGTGGGGTTCGCGGTATTCCTCGTGTGGATCCACCTCGACCATCCGTGGATCGCGTTCGACTCCGGACCCGGGTTCGACCCGCGCCGCGCCGACGGCGGCATCGACTGGGCGCTCGCGGGGCTGCGGCTCTTCGGATTGGCGCTCGTGGTGCCGGTGATGGAGGAGCTTTTCTGGCGCTCGCTCGTGATGCGCTGGATCGACGCGCGCGACTTCCTCGCCGCCGACCCGCGGCGTGCGAGCTGGGGCGCGTTTGTTATATCCTCGGCGCTCTTCGCTTCCGAACACACACTGTGGGCCGCCGGGCTCCTCGCGGGGCTCGGGTACAGTTGGGTCTACAAGCGAAGCGGTAACCTGTGGATGCCCATCGTCTCTCACACAATCACCAATGGCACACTCGGCATCTGGATCCTCGCAACCGGCAACTGGCGTTTCTGGTAGCACCCTGAAGAAGACGGCCCTCGCCGCGGCCGTGCTGGCGGCCCTCGCCCCCTCGGCGTCGTGGGCGCTCTTCGGCGACCGCGTCGAGGTGTGGGCCGCGGAAAACGTCACGCACGACACCAACGTGCTGCGCCTTTCCAAGGAGATCAACCCGCTCCTCCTCAACACGCGGGAGAAGGGCGACACCATCTACACCACGCACCTGGGCGCGTCGGCGAATGCCCGGTGGAGCCAGCAGCATTTCACCGCCGAGTACACCTGGTTCAAGAGCCAGTACCGCAACTTCAAGGACTTCGACTTCAGCGGGCACACCGCGCGCGCCAACCTCGACTGGGTGCTGAACCCAGGCGCCAACGGCACGCTCGGCTACACCGAGACCGCGGGCCTCGCGAGCTTCGCGAACATCCAGAGCCGCGATCCCGATCTGGTTACTTCGCGCACGCTCTACGCCACCGGCAATTACCTGGTCACGCCGCGCTATCGCCTGAGCGGCGGGCTGCAGGGCGTGCAGACACGGCACGGCAGCGCGCTGCGCAAGGTGAACGACATCGACATCGAGTCCGGCGAGCTGGGTGCCGCGTACGTGACGCCGCTCGACAACAGCTTCGGCGTGGTGTCGCGCGTCGAGCATGGCCGCCTGCCGAACGCCACCGCCCTCGGCGGCGCGGCGTTCGACAATTCCTACCGCCAGTACGGCGTCGGCGCCACCGCCCTCTGGATCGTCACCGGCCACTCGCGCTTCGACGGGCGCATCGAGGCGGTGACGCGCAAGTACGACCAGGGGAGCCAGCGCAATTACAGCGGCCCGATCATGAAGGCGCTCTACACGTGGACTCCCACGGGCAAGCTCACGGTGGCCGCGGCGCTCACGCGCGACGTGGGCCCCGCCGAGGATATCCAGACGAGCTTCGTCCTCATCACCGGCGGATACGTGCGGCCGCGCTGGAACGTGACCGACAAGGTCACCCTGCAGGGCAACGCCGAGTACAACGTGTGGGACTACCGCGGCGACCCGTTGGTGGGCTCCACCGTCCGCCACCACGTACGGCTCTTTGGCGCGAGCATTTCTTACCGGGCTACCCAGAAGATCCTGCTCCAGGCGGGCATCAACCGCGAGGTCCGCACCAGCAGCCTCGCCTTCGCCGACTACGAAGTCGACGTTGCCTTCGTCGAGGGACGTATCGGCTTCTGACGACACACTAGTCCTTTTGGACTAGAGGTTCGGCCCCCCCTCTCCCCATGGGTGTCACGCGTGGATCTTAGGCTATCTCACACAAGGAGATACGCTCATGAAACCCGTAATTCGCAATCTATCGGTCGCAGTGCTTCTCGCAACGGCGGTGACGTCCGCCAACGCGCAAACCAACCCCGCTTCCCGCGGAGATCGCAGCTCGTTTTCCTGGGGCGCGAACCACGGCGCGCAGCGCGACTCGGCCCTGTCTTCGCCGTTGAGCGGCAACCAGGCGATCGGCCGCCCGGTCGGCCGGTACGGTCCCGTCACGCCCGTACCCGAGCCTTCGGAGTGGGCGATGATGCTCGCCGGCCTGGCGCTCGTTGGTTTCATCGTGCGTCGCAATTCGAAGCGTTCGTAGCAGTAGCAGCAGCTGGCGTGTGCGTCCCGGCCCGCGCACCGCGCGGTGGGACGGGCATGGCCGGACAAACCGGAGATCCGAACCATGCTCAACCTGAAAACCGCTGTCTCGTTCGCCCTCCTTTCCGCCGCATTTGGCGCGGCGGCGGCGCAGAACGTCGCGTCCGTCACGGTCACCACCCCCGCGGCCGCGAGCTCGTACGTCGCGCCCGTGGCGCAGGCGCCGCAGACCGCGCAGGAGAAGCAGGCCGCCACCGACATGCGCCTCGAGTCGCTTGGCATGGGCGACCTGGTGCGCGTCACCGTCTTCCGCAATCCCGAGCTCACCACCGAGGCGCGCGTCACCGAGCGCGGCACGATCCTCTTCCCGATGATCGGAGAAGTGCCGGTCGCCGGACTGACCCCTTTCCAGGCGGGCACGCGCATCGCCGACAAGCTCACCGCCGGGAAATTCGTCGTGAATCCCGAGGTGACCGTTTCCCTCGCGCAGGTGAATAGCCGCCAGGTGTCCGTGCTGGGCAGCGTCGTGAAGCCGGGCCGGTACGCGCTCGACTCGACCAATGTGCGCCTCTCCGACTTCCTCGCGGTCGCGGGCGGCATCGCCCCGGGCGGCTCCGACGAAGTGACGATCCTCACCAACCGCAGCGGCATGCAGGAAAAGATCGAAGTGGACCTCGGCGCGATGATGAGGAACGGCGACCTGACCAGGAACGTGACGCTCGAGCCGGGCGACACCATCTTCGTGCAGAAGGCGCCGTTGGTCTACATCTACGGGGAAGTGCAACGCGCCGGAGCCTACCCGGTCGCGCAGAACATGACCGTGATGCAGGCGCTCGCCCTGGGCGGCGGCGTCACCGTGCGCGGTACCGAGCGCGGCATCCAGATCAGCCGTCGCGCGGGCAGCGGCGTGAAGCGCATCGACGCGAGCCTCAACGATCGGGTCCAACCCGACGACGTGATCCACGTGCGCGAAAGCCTCTTCTAGAATCGCCACCCGAAAGCCAATGCAACCATGAATTTCCACCAGTTCCTGCTCGCCCTCAAGGGCCGCATCTGGGTGTTCCTCGCGATCCTGGGGGCGACGGTCGCCGCCGCAATCGGCGTCACCCTGCTGCTGCCCAAGACCTACGAGGCCACGGTCTCGGTGCTGGTCGACAACCGCGACGAGCAGTCGCTGAACCAGCAGCTCATGCCCGCGCGCCAGCAGCTCGGCTACATGCAGACGCAGGTCGACATCATCCAGAGCCAGCGTGTGGCGAAGCAGGTGGTCCAGGACCTCGGCCTTGCCGAGGGCGACAACGTGCGTGCCGCGTGGGTGAAGGCGGGAAGCCCCGGGACCATCGAGGACTGGGTCGCGCAGGGCGTCCTCACCAAGCTCAAGGTGGAAGTCTCGCAGAGCTCGGTAATCGGGATCATGTATTCGGCGAGCAATTCGAAGTACGCGGCGGCCGTGGCGAACGCCTTCGCGAAGGGGTACATGGACACCACGCTGAACCTGCGCGTCGAGCCGACCCGGCAGGCGGCCGCGTGGTTTGACGAGCAGCTGAAGGAGTTGCGCAAGTCATTCGAGATTTCGCAGGGCAAGCTCGCCGCGTTCCAGCGGGAGAAGGGCATCCTCGCCACCGACGAGCGCGTCGACATCGAGACATCGCGCCTCGCCGAGCTCTCCTCGCAGTCGCTGCGCGCGACCGAAACCACCTACGACACCGCCTCGCGCCAGGGCGGCGACGCCGAGACCCTCCCCGCGGTCATCGCGAGCCCGCTGGTAACGACACTTAAGACCGAGATGCTGCGCGCCGAGTCCAAGCTGCAGGAGCTCTCCACGCGGCTGGGACCCAATCACCCGCAATACCAGCAGCAGGCCTCCGAAGTCCAGGCCCTGCGCGATCGGCTGAACGCCGAGATGCGCACCGTGGTGGGCGGCGTGCGCAGCGCCACCGCGCAGGGCCGCGCGCGCGCCGGCGCCCTGAAAGCGGACCTCGCCGCGCAGAAAAAGCGCGTCGAGGACCTGCGCGACGCCCGCAACGAGGCGGCGGTCCTGCAGCAGGACGTGGAGACCTCGAAGAAGGCGTACGAGGCCGCGCTCGGCCGCAAGATGGTGAACCAGGTGGAGAGCGGCGCGCGCCAGACCAACGTCACGGTGCTGAACCCCGCGATCGAGCCGACCTTCCCGATGCGCCCGCGCGTGCCGCTCAACATCGCTCTGGGCTTCTTCGTGGGCACGCTGCTCGGCCTCGCCGCCATCTTCCTGCTCGAGATCCTCGACCGCCGCGTGCGCTCCGATCCCGACCTCGACGCCGTCATGCTCGGCATGGACGTGCCGCTGCTCGGCACGCTGCAGACGTGGCACCCCTCGCGGCTCCTGGGCGGCGATGACTCGCCCAGGGCACTCCCCAGTCCCGCTTGAGGAACATCGAAATGAGCCATCAGGAAAACGTCGTCACCTTCGAACCCCAGCGCGCCGCCACCTTGCTGCGCTCCGACCGCCTCATCGGGGCGATCCTGGTGGAGGAGGGCAAGCTCACCACCGGCGAGATCGACCGCGTCCTCGGTGTGCAGAGGGACGAGGGCCTGCGCTTCGGCGAGGCCGCGGTGCGCCTCGGGCTCATCAGCGACAACGACGTGCGCTTCGCGCTCGCCAAACAGTACGACTTCCCGCACCTGGTGCGCGACGCCGAGTCCAAGGGCATCCAGCCGTCCAACGAGCTGGTGGCGGCGTTCGCGCCGTTCCATCCGCGCACCGAGGAGCTGCGCGCGTTGCGCACCCAACTCCTCATCCGCTGGTACAACCCGGAGGCGGGGCGCAACGCGCTCGTGGTGGTGAGCCCCGACAAGGGCGAGGGCCGCAGCTACCTCGCCGCCAACCTCGCGGTGGTGTTCTCGCAGCTTGGCGCGCGCACCGTGCTGGTGGACGCCGACCTGCGCGCGCCGCGCCAGCACGACATCTTCGGCCTTCCGCCGGGCCAGGGCCTGTCGACGCTTCTCTCGGGGCGCACGGACCACAAGGCCACGTTCCCGATCCACGGCTTGAACCGCCTCTCGGTGCTCCCCGCCGGCCCGCTTCCGCCCAATCCCCAGGAGCTGCTGTCGCGCCCGGTGTTTGCCGCGCTCATGAAGGAGCTGCAGTCGAGCTACGACGTGGTCATCATCGACACGCCGCCCGCCCGGCGCTTCGCCGACGCGCAGAGCATCGCGTACCGCGCCGGCGACGCGCTCGTGGTGGCGCGCAAGAACCACACCGAGGTTTCCTCCACGTCGAAAGTCGTGAAGGAGCTGGCTGGCACCGGCGCGCGGGTGGTCGGCTCCATCATCAACTCGTACTGACCGGAAACAACCGCCATGTCGACGGTCCTCGGGGAGGCGAGGCTCGCCGGAGTGGAGCGGGGGCGATGGAGGCCCTGGCTCGCCCTGCTGGTGGGGCTCCTCGTGCTCTACGTGCCGACCTATCTCGGCCTCGCCCGCACCCTGTGGCGCGAGGACGAGTACGCGCATGGCCCGATCATGCTCGCGGTGTTCGCGTACCTGGTGTGGCGGTCGCGGCATGTCCTCCTCGAGGATTCGAAGCGCTGGCCGGTCGCGGGCACCGCCCTTTTCGTCCTCGGCCTGCTGCTCTACGGCGTCGGGCGCTCGCAGTCCCTCCCCTTGTTCGAGGTGCTGTCCCATTTCCCCGTGTTGGCAGGCGTGCTTCTCATGATGCGGGGCCCGCGCGCGCTGAGGTCGTTCGGCTTCGCCTTCTTCTTCCTCCTCTTCTTCGTGCCGTTGCCGGGATTTGTCCTCGAGTCCATCGCGATCCCGCTGAAGGCCCTGGTGTCGTCGCTGGTGGAGTCGATCCTCGCGTTGGCGGGCTATCCGATCGAACGCCAGGGCGTGACGCTCCTGCTGGGCGACCACGAGATGCTCGTCGCCGATGCGTGCTCGGGACTGAATTCGCTCTACAGCCTCACGGCGCTGACGCTCCTCTACACGCACCTCACCGGGCCGTCGGCCCGGTCGCGCTGGGCGATCCTCCTCGCCGCCATGATGCCGATCGCGATCCTCGCCAACGTCGCGCGCGTGACATTCCTCGTGCTCGTCGCCTACCACTACGGCGACGCAGCGGCGCAGGGCTTCGTGCACTCTTTCGCCGGGATGCTGGTGTTCGTCACGGCGTTCGCGCTGCTTCTCGCCGTGGACAGATTCCTCCGACGCGAGAAAGCGACAAATGCGCGCGAACTCGAAGCACCTCAATTCACTCGTAACTCATATCCGTCGCTCGCGACGGCGGCTTTCGCGGCCATCCTCATGCTCGGCGCTGCACTGGCGGCGCCGCAACTGAAACCGGTTCGCGCCGAAGGCCAGCCCCTCGACCTCCAGGTCCTGGTGCCGCAGGCCTTCGGCGACTGGTCCATCGATCCCACCATCGTTCCCATCCCGCCCACCGCCGAGGTGCAGGAGAAGCTCGACCGCATCTACAGCCAGACGGTGAGCCGCGCGTACGCGAACGCGCGGGGAGAGCAGATGATGCTGACGATCGCCTACGGCGGGGACCAGAGCGACGCATTGAAGGCGCACCGGCAAGAGGTTTGCTACACCGCGCAGGGCTTCTCCATCCATGGCCTCGAGCAGGGTGAGCTTTCCGCCGCGGGCCGCGCCATCCCGGTGACGCGCATGCTCGCGGTGCGCGGCGATCGCTCCGAGCCCGTGACGTACTGGTTCACCATGGGCGATCGCGTCGTGCGGGGCCGTGCCGAACGCCTGCAGGTGCAGCTCGCCAGCGGTTTGCGCGGGCGCATCCCCGACGGCATGCTGGTTCGCGTCTCGAGCATCTCGACCGATCCTTCCGCGGCGTTCGCGGCGCAGGAATCGTTCATCGCCTCCCTCCTCGGCGCGATCCCCGCCGCCGAGGCTTCGCGGGTCGCCGGAGCCGCGCGGCCGTGAGGGACTCCATGTCCGCCTGCGCACCCGCCTTCTCCGGCGCACCCGGCTCGATGACGCCAATGAAGTGGGGCCTCTTCGCGGGCCTCGTGCTCCTCGGTGTCCTGTGGGGCGCCTTCGTCGCCTTCCAGGGGCTGAGCGCGGCGCTCGTCTGCGTCGCGGCGATCGTTTTCGTGTTCACCATCCGCGACTTCCGCGTCGGCGTGCTCGTGATGATTCTCATCATGCCGATCTCGGCGAGCTACATCTTCCCGCGCGCGATGTTCGGCGTGACGGGGCTGAATCCCCTGAATGTGCTCCTGGTCGGCACCTTCATGTCCTACCTGCTGGTCGCGATGCCGGACGGATCGATCAAGCGGATCATGCCGATATGGCTGGTCCCGGTCTACATCCTGCCGCTCGTCCTCGCCGGGTTGAACGGCATGGGCCACGTGAACGAGATCCCCAAGGTGTTCTTCGACACCGAGCAGGTCGACTTCCGGAACAACGTGGGCTACCTGCGCGACACGGTCCTGAAGCCCCTCATCCTGGTGGCGTACTCGCTCATCGTCGGCGCGGCCTATTCGCGCGCGCGCGAGCCCAGCAAGTTCATCGTGCCGATGATGGTGTCGATGTGGTTCATGGGCTTCATGGTGATCGGCTTCTTCCTCTACTCGAACGTAAAGTTCGGCCAGCTCGCCGGCGAGTACGCGCGCCACTTCCTCTCCCCGCTCGGCATGCACGCGAACGACCTGGGGCGCCTCTACGTGACAGCGATCGCGATCCTGCTGTTCACCTGGGACCGCACGCGCCGCCCGGTGCTGAAGACGTTCCTCTTTCTCTCGATGGGCCTCATCGGCATCGCGCTCATCCTCACCTTCTCGCGCAACGCGTTCATGACGCTGGCGCTCGTGGTCGCGATGTTCCTCGTGTCGCGCCGGCGCAACATGAAGCTCATGATCTTCGCCGCGGCGGCCATCCCGCTCGCGCTGATGCTCACGCCGGGCGCCATCTGGTATCGCCTCGAGATGGGCGCGGGAGAGGGCGCGGCGGGCGTGAGCGCGGGGCGCGTCTCCGACATCTGGACGCCGCTCATCCCGACGCTCTTCGACAAGCCATTCTTCGGCCACGGCCTTCAGTCGGTGCTGTGGGCGCCGGCGATGCGCATGGGCGAGATGATGGAGGTGACCCACCCGCACAGCGCCTACATGGGCGCGCTCCTCGACTTCGGCGTGATCGGCGCGATCCTCCTCGTCGCCTTCTGGTTCACGGTGTGGAAGGGCTTCCGCAAGCTCGCCAGGGATCCATCGCTGCAGCCCCAGGAGCAGGGCTTCTTCGAGGGATGCGCGGCCGCGCTGGTGAGCTTCATGGTGGCGGGATTCGTCGGCAGCAGCCTCACGCCCGTGGCCGAGCAGAGCTTCCTCTGGCTCGGCATCGGGCTCATGTTCGGCGTGCGCGCCACGCACGCGGGCGAGCGCGCCGCGCGGCCGGTTTCGCCGGCGGTGGTCGTCCCGCGCCGCTCCCGGGAACACATGGGAGCGAGGATCTAGCGATGTGCGGAATCACCGGATACTGGTCGCGGCGCGG
>JBDTXQ010000085.1:0-8738 GCA_040006115.1 Usitatibacter sp. | reverse complement strand
GGGGTCGCCGGCGTCGCGAAGCGCCATCGCTAGGTTGCTGTGCGGCTGCGCCGTGGCGGGCGCGAGCTCGATCGCCCGCTCGAGCGAATCGATCGCGCGCGGCAGCTCGCCGAGCACGTAATGGATGATGCCGATCTTGCCGTGGAAGTCGGCGTTCCCTGGCTGCAGGGCGAGCGCGCGCTCCATGAGCGGCATGCCTTCCTCGAAGCGCCCCGCCTGGCACAGCCGGTAGCCGTCGGCGTGCAGCGCGAGCGCGTCGTCCGGGCGCGCGGCGCCGAGCTTGCCGTGGCAATCCTTGTAGCGCGCGCCGCTCCCGCAGGGGCAAGGGTCGTTGCGGCGGGCGAAGGGCGCGTTCATCGTGGAAATCGATTATCCTACCCGAGCCTCCAGAGCCGGCGATCCAGCCGTCGCATCTACTCCGCCTTGGTCCCCGACGCCGTCAATCTCACGACCGTGCAGCGCGTGCTGGTGGTGAAGCTGCGCCACCACGGCGACGTGCTGCTCTCCTCCCCGGTGTTCCACGTGCTCAAGCAACGCGCGCCGCACGCCGAGATCGACGCGCTCGTCTATTCCGACACGCGCGACATGCTCGAGGGCCATCCCGCGATCGCGCGGATCCACGCCGTCGACCGCGCCTGGAAACGCCAGGGCCTCGTGAGCCAGGCGCGCCGCGAGATGGACCTGCTGAAGACGCTGCAGGCGCGCCGTTATCACCTCCTCGTGCATCTCACCGACCATTGGCGCGGCGCATGGCTCGCGCAGGCGTTGCGCCCGCGCTGGTCGGTGGCGCCCGCGCGCTCGAGCCGTTTCTGGGACATGAGCTTCACGCACCGCTTCAAGCTGCCGCGCGTGACGCCGCGCCACGCGGTCGAAGCCAACCTCGACGCGCTGCGCCGCCTGGGCATCTATCCCGAGGAGAGCGAGAAGTCACTGGTGATGGTGCCGGGGACCGAAGCCGAGCAGCGCATCGACGCGCTCCTCGCCGCGGCCTCGATCGTGCCGCAGGGATTCATCCAGGTGCACCCGGCGTCGCGCTGGCTCTTCAAGACGTGGACCGAGGAGAACAACGCGCGGATGCTCGCCGCCCTGGCGCGGGACGGCCACCGCATCGTCCTCACCGGCGCCCCCGAACCGCGCGAGCGCGCGATCGTCGCGCGCATCCTCGCCGAGGCCGGCGTGCCGGTGCTCGATCTTTCCGGGCAGCTCAACCTGCGCGAGCTCGCCGCGCTCTCGGCGCGCGCGCGCCTCTTCTTCGGCGTCGACTCCGCGCCGATGCACATCGCCGCCGCCATGGGCACGCCGGTGGTGGCGCTCTTCGGGCCGAGCGGCGAGAAGGAGTGGGGCCCATGGCGCGTGGCCCATCGCGTGGTGACGAGCTCCCACCCGTGCCGTCCCTGCGGCAACGACGGCTGCGGCGGGGGCAAGGTGAGCGAATGCCTCACTCTCCTCCCCGTGGACGACGTGCACTCCGCGGTGAACGAGCTGCTCTCGCAACGGTGAGCGCCGCCGGCTTCGCCCCGCGCATCGCGCTCGTGCGCGGCCGCTACGATCCCGCGGGCGGCGCGGAGCGCTTCGTGCAGTCCGCGGTCGCGGCGCTGAGGGCCGAGGGCGCGTCGCTCACGATCGTGACGCGCAGCTGGCCCGGGCACGACGGCACCGCGATCGTGCTGGATCCTTTCCACGTGGGAAGCCTCTGGCGCGACGCGGGCTTCGCGCGCGCCGCCTGCGCCGAGCTCGCGCGCCGCCGCTTCGACCTCGTGCAATCCCACGAGCGCATCGCCTGCTGCGACGTGTACCGCGCCGGCGACGGCGTGCACGCCGAGTGGCTCGCGCAGCGCTCGCGCGTCCAGTCGCCGCTCGCCGCGCTCGCCACGCGCCTCGCCCCCCACCATCGCTACCTGCTCGCCGCCGAGCGCGCGCTCTTCACCTCGAGCGGGCTGCGCGCAGTGATCTGCAACTCGCAGATGGTGATGCGCGAGATCGCGGGGCGCTTCGGCACGGCCGCCGGCAAGCTCGTCCTCATCCGCAACGCCGTGGACGGCGCGGTGTTCCATCCGGGCCTGCGGGCGGAGATGCGCACCGCGGTGCGCCAGCAGCTCGCCATTCCCCAAGATGCGAACGTCGTGCTCCACGTGGGCTCGGGCTTCGAGCGGAAGGGCGTGGCGGGATTCCTCGCCGCGCTCGCGCGCTGCACGGCGCGCCCCTGGGGCATCGTCGCGGGAAGGGACAAGCGCGCGGCGCGCTACGCCGCGCTCGCGCGCACGCTCGGCGTGGGCGAGCGCGTGCGCTTCGTGGGCGCGGTGTCGGACGTGCGCCCCTACCTCGCCGCCGCGGACACGTTCCTCCTCGCGACCCTCTACGATCCCTTTCCCAACGCGGCCCTCGAGGCGATGGCGGCCGGTCTCGCGCTCGTGACGACGCCCACGTGCGGCGCGGCGGAGCTCGTCCGCGAAGGCGAGACCGGCTTCGTGCGCGACGCGCTCGACGTGGACGGCCTCGCCGGCGCCCTCGATCGCCTCGATCCGGCCGGCGCCGCGCGCGTGGCCGCCGCGGCGCGCGACGCCGTGGCGCCCCTCACGCCCGCGGCCATGGCTGGACAGTACCTCGCGCTCTACCGGCGTCTCCTTCACCGATAATGGCGGGATGAAGGAAAACTTCCCGTCCAGTCGCGAGCTGTACCTGCGGCTTCTGCGGCACGTGTGGCCTTACCGGGGCGCGCTCGCCGCCGGCATCGCCGCGATGATCGTCGGCGGCCTCGCGGACGCGGCGCTGGTGAAGCTCCTGGGGCCGCTCATCGACGAGCTCTTCGTGCATCGCAACGAGTCCCTCGCCATCCTGCTGCCGCTCGGCATCGTCGCGGTGTTCCTGGTGAGCGGCGTGGCGAGCTTCGTGTCGGGATACTCGACGCAGTGGGTGAGCCAGAAGGTGATCCTCGACCTGCGCCGCGCCATGTTCCAAAAGGTCCTGCGCCTCCCGCCCGCCTTCTTCGACGAGGTGGCGACGGCGACCCTCGTCACCAAATTCACCAACGACGTGAATAACCTCGCCGCCGCGTCCACCAGCGTCCTCACGGTGGCGGTGCGCGACACCGTGACCATCATCGCCCTGGTCGCGATCCTCCTCTGGTCGAACTGGAAGCTCACGCTGGTCACGTTCGTGGTGATCCCGCCGATCGCCCTCGTGGTGCGCGTGTTCAGCAAGCGCCTGCGCCAGATGAGCCGCGAGTCGCAGCGCGCCATCGGCGGCGTGGCCGAGGTGCTCGACGAGTCGATCGCCAACCAGCGCGTGGTGCGCATCTTCGGTGGCCAGGCCTACGAGGGGAAGCGCTTCGAGGACGCGAGCCAGCGGATCCGGCGCTTCAACATGAAGCTCGCGGTGGCCGCCGCGGGCACGGTGCCGGTCACGCAGCTCATCGTCGCGTGCGCCATCGCCGCGATCATCTACCTCGCGGCGGGCCAGGCGTTCGCGGGGTCGACCGATGTCGGGCACTTCATCGAGTTCATCGCCGCCACCGGCATGCTGCTGCAACCGCTGAAGCGCCTCACCAGCATCAACGAGCAACTGCAGAAGGGGCTCGCCGCGTGCGAGAGCGTGTTCGGCCTGGTGGACGAAACGCCCGAGGACGACCGCGGCACGGTCGAGATCGAGCGCGCGCGCGGCGCCATCCGGCTCGACCACGTGTCGCTCTCGTATCCCGGCGGCGCGCGCCCGGCGCTGGACGACTTATCGCTCGACATCCGCCCCGGCGAGACCGTCGCACTCGTCGGGCCCTCGGGTGGCGGCAAGTCGAGCCTCATCCATTTGCTGCCGCGCTTCTACCACCCGTCGGCAGGCGGCGTCACGCTGGACGGGCACGACCTCGAAGCCCTCACCCTCGCGAGCCTGCGCCGCCAGATCTCGCTGGTCAGCCAGAGCGTGGTGCTCTTCAACGACACCGTCGCCGCGAACATCGCGTATGGGCGCTCCGACCGGGTGGACGAGGAGGCGATCGTGCGCGCCGCCGAAGCGGCCCACGCCATGGAGTTCATCAGCGCGCTGCCGCAAGGGCTCGCCACCGAGATCGGCGAGAACGGCGCGAAGCTCTCCGGCGGGCAGCGCCAGAGGATCGCCATCGCGCGCGCGATCCTCAAGGACGCGCCGATCCTGCTTCTCGACGAGGCCACTTCCGCGCTCGACACGGAGAGCGAGCGCGCGGTGCAGGCGGCGCTCGAGGCCCTCATGCAGGGGCGCACCACCATCGTGATCGCCCACCGCCTCTCGACCATCGAGCGCGCCGACCGCATCGTGGTGCTTTCGCAGGGACGCATCGTTGAAGTCGGCGCGCATCGCGACCTCTTGTCCGCGGGCGGCGTGTACGCGGGGTTGCACCGCCTGCAATTCGCGGGCGCATGAGCCTCGCGCTCCTGCATACGGAGTCGTCACTGGGCTGGGGCGGCCAGGAGATCCGGGTGCTCACCGAGGCGCGCGGCGTGGCGCGGCTCGGCCACGCGGTGCTGCTCGCCGCCCCTGCCAATTCACGCATCTTCGCCGAGGCGCCGCGCTACGGCGTGGAAGCGACGGCGCTGCCGATCGGACGCAAGGGGCTCGCGGGCCTCCTCGCGCTGCGCGCGCTCCTCGCGCGACGCAAATTCGACGTGGTCAACACGCACAGCTCGACGGATAGCTGGCTCGCCGCGGTGGCGCAGGCAAGCCTCGGGAGCGCGCCGCCCATCGTCCGCACGCGCCACATCTCGGCGCCGGTGCCCGCTAACCGTGCCTCGCGCTGGCTTTACGCGAAGGCGGCTCGCGTCGTCACCACGGGCGAGCGTCTCCGCAAGCAGGTGATCGGCGAGACCGGCATCGACCCGCGGCGCGCGATCTCGATCCCCACGGGCATCGATCTCGCCACATTCCAGCCCGGCGATCGGCTCGCCGCCCGCGGCGAAGTGGGCCTCGCGGCCGAGGCGCCCGTCGTCGGCATCGTCGCGACGCTGCGCAGCTGGAAGGGGCACCGTTATCTCATGCAGGCGATCGCCGCGATGCGCCGGCCCGAGGTGCAGCTCGTCGTGGTCGGCGACGGCCCGCAGAGGGAGGCGCTCGGCAAGCTCGCAGCGAGCCTCGGCATGGAGGCGCAAGTGCGCTTCGCGGGCCACCAGGCCGAGGTCGCCCCGTGGATGCGCTCCTTCGACGTCTTCTGCCTGCCTTCCTACGCGAACGAGGGCGTGCCGCAGGCGCTGATGCAGGCGATGGCCTGCGCGCTTCCCGTCGTCACGACCGCGGTGGGAAGCATCGACGAGATCGTCGCCCACGGCGACACCGGCATCGTCGTCCCGGCGCAGAGCGACATGCGCCTGCGCGTGGAGATCGCGAACCTCCTCGACGACGCGCCCCGGCGCGCGGCGCTCGGCGCCCGCGCCCGTGCCGAAGCGGTTGCGCGCTTCGGCGAGGAGCTCATGGTCGAGCGCATGATCGAAGTGTTCGCGGGGGCGGCGCAGCACCGTGGGTGAGCGTTTCAGGACGCGCGCCCTCGCCGTCTCCCGCGCGCTGCTGCGCCGCGCCGGCCGCGGGCCCAGGAGCGCGCGTTTGCGGCGCATCCTGGTAGCCCACAACCTGCTCCTCGGTGACACCATGATGCTCACGCCGCTCCTCGCCAAGCTGCGCGCGAACCATCCGGCCGCCGAGGTGACGCTCCTCGCCGCGCCCGCGGTGGTCCCGCTCTACGAGAAGCGTCCCTTCGGAGTGCGCGCGCTCGCGTTTGCGCCCGCCGATTCGCGCACGACGCGCGCATTGCTGCGCGAGGAGCCCTTCGACCTCGCCGTCGTGGTGGGCGACAACCGCTACAGCTGGCTCGCGACGGCGCTTCGCGCGCGGCACATCGTCGCGCATGCGGGCGACACGCCCTGGACGAAGGAGATCCTCGTCGACGAGCTGCGGCCCTACGCGGACGAGCCCACGCCATGGAGCGAGATGGTGGCGAACCTGGTGGACGGCGACGCGCCTCGCCCGTACGCGCGCGGCGACTGGCCCGCGCCCGCGGCCACGGCGTTCGAGCTGCCCGCGGCGCCCTACGCGGTCCTGCACGTCGGCGCGAGCACGCCCCTCAAGCATTGGCCGTCGTCGCGCTGGCTCGAGCTTGCCCGCCATCTCGAGGGCCGCGGCCTCGGTGTCGCGTGGAGCGGCGGGCGCGGCGAGGAAGCGATCGTCGAGGCGTGCGATCCGCAGCGTCGCTACCCTTCTTTCGCGGGTCGCCTCGACCTCGCGCAGCTCTGGCGGCTCCTCGCGCAGGCGAGCGTCCTGGTCGCGCCCGATACCGGCGTCGCTCACCTGGGGCGCGCGACCTTCACTCCGACGGTCACGCTCTACGGGCCAGGCTCCGCCGTGTTGTGCGGCCCCGGGGAATTCTGGCGCGACGTGCCGCAGCGTGCCCTCACCATCGATCCCTTCCCTTGCCGCGACCAGCGCCTGCTCTTCCGCCGCAAGGTGGAGTGGGTGCGCCGCTGCGTCCGCACGCCTCACCAGTGCGCAGAACCGCGCTGCATGAGCGGGATCGAGCTCGCAGCCGTGGTCGCCGCCGTGGAGACTTTGTGGGGACCGTCTCGCGCTTGAGCCGCGCGCCGCGGCGGGCTACGCTCGCGCCCATGCCGGCCCAACGCTTCTCCGCGACCCTCGTCACGTTCCGCCCCAATGTGCCGCTTCTCGAGCGCGCGCTCGCCTCACTCGCGGCAGCCGTGCGTCATGCCCGCGCGGCGGGCCTCGTTTCCGAGGCGTCGATCTTCGTGGTCGACAACGGCCCGGCGGGCTCGATGCAGGAGATCCGGCAGGCGATGCGCGCGTTTCCGATCGACGCCGGCGCGATCGAACTCGTGCATGGCCACGGCAACCTGGGCTACGGCCGCGCCAACAACCTCGTGCTGCCGCGCCTTGCCTCCGACGTGCACCTGGTCGCGAATCCGGACATCGAACTCGACGACGACGCGCTTGCCGCGGCGATCGAGGCATTGAACGCCGACGCCACCCTCGGCGTCGTCGCGCCCTCGGTGCGCGGCCCCGGCGGCGAGCGGCAATACCTCTGCAAGCGCTATCCCTCGGTGTGGGTGCTTTTCCTGCGCGGATTCGCGCCGCGACTCCTGCGCGACCGAAACGCCGCGGCGCTCGACCATTACGAGATGCGCGACGTCCCGCCGGATGAGCCCTACGCCCCGGTCGCGCTCGCGAGCGGCTGTTTCATGCTGGTGCGCACTTCCCTCTTCGCGCGGTTGGGCGGGTTCGATCCCCGGTTCTTCATGTATTTCGAGGACTACGACCTGAGCCTGCGCGCGGGGCGCGAGGCGACCGTGGCCTACGTGCCGGCGGCGCGGATCGTCCATCACGGCGGCGAGGCGTCGCGGAAGGGTGTCCTTCACGTCACGTGGTTCCTGCGCTCGGCGGCGCGGTTCTTCGCGAAGCACGGCTGGAAGATCGTTTGATCTAGAGCGCGCGAGCCTCGCTTACGGCCCGCTCCAGGAAATCCTCGAGCTCGCGGATCGCCTCGTCGCGATCGAAGAGGGTCCCCAGCCCCGCGGTGATCCGGGCGGAGAGCTGCGCGCGCAGCGCGCGATCTGCGCCGACCTCGACCGCCTTGGCGACGAAGCCCTCGGCATCGCCCGCGACGAGCTCATCCACGCCGACGAGTCGTAGCATGGCGGCGCTCTGGCGGCCACGCATGAGATGGCCGGGCAGGGTCACCAGCGGCAGCCCGCAGGCGAGCGCGTCGAGCGAGGTGTTGCCGCCCGACCAATGGAGCGTGTCGAGCATCACGTCGCACACGGCGTTCACCCGCAGGTATTGGTCGTGCGTCATGTACGGCAGGAAGACGACGCGGTCGTCGATCGCGAGGCCCCGGCTCGCCATGGCGCGCGCGAGGCGCTCGTAGTAGGCGGTGGTGAGCGCGTCGTAGGGTGCCGCGAAGAAAACGAGCTTTCCCGACGGGTCGCGCGCCATCACCTCGGCGAGGAGCGCGTCGTTCTCCGGGTGGATCTTGAAAAGCGATTGCGGCACGAGGTAGAGCGTGGCTCCGGCGGGCAGCTCGAACTCCTCGCGCGTGGCGTCCCCGGGTGCGATGGGCCTCGCGTAGCGCGTGCCGAGCCCGGGCAGGAGCACGAGCCGCTCGCGATAGGAAGCGGCCGCGTCGCCGGGCTCCATCTCGCGCGACGAGACGAAGTAGTCGATGTTGGGCAATCCCGTCGTGATCGGATGGCCCCAGCCCGCGGCCTGCACCGGAGCCAGGCGCAGCGACGCGAGCGAGAAGGTCTCGCCGTGCATGCCGAGCTCCGGATAGACCAGCGCGTCGAGCTCGTCGGCGGCGATCTCCTGGGCGACCACGTCGAAGGAACGCCCCGGCAGGTGGCGGAACGTATCGGCCGCGGCGGCGATCGTGCGCGTGTCGTCGGCGATCCACTCGTTGGTGTAGTAGACGAACACCTCGAAGCGCGAGCGGTCCAGGCGCGTGATCCACGAAGCGAAGTAGCGCCCCACGGTGCAATTGAAGAAGAAGTGGCTGCAGAAGCCGACGCGGATGCGGCCGCGGCCGCGGCCTGCGACCGGCGCGCGCGGGCGCAGCAACTCGCCCAACGCCGGGCGCAGGACCTCGAGCATGAAGTCGCCGAAGCGGCCCTGCAGGTCGCGCTCGTCGCGCCCCTGGTAGGCGAGGTAGAAATTGGTCCACCGCGCCTGCAGCATCGCCTCGCGCGCGCCGGTGAAGGCGAAGCGCGCGCGCGACG
>JBDTXQ010000084.1:0-8831 GCA_040006115.1 Usitatibacter sp. | reverse complement strand
GGCGACCTCGGCGCGAAAGCCGAGAGCGGCGAGGAGCGGAGCGGCATCGGCCGCATGCGGGCCGCCGGAGAGCATCGGCGTCGCGATTCCCTTGGGCGGGATCGCCGTCATCACCGCCATCTCGACATAGCGCCCGCCCGCCGCGTGCACGATCGCCGCGCATTCCTGCTTGGCCCCGGGCGGTGCGGAGTTCACGTCCACGTATAGCGATCTGTTGGCGAGCCCGGGCGCCGCCGCCTTGGCGGCGGCGCCGGCCTGGCTCGCGGTGACCGCCGAGATCACCAGATCTGCGTCCCGTGCCGCATCTGCCGCGCTCGATGCCGCGACGATCCCTTCGGCGCGAATGCGCTCGCCCAGCTTTGCCGCGCGCGCTGGATCGTCGAGCAGCAGATCGTATGCATGCAAGCTGGAGACGCCGCGTTCGCGCAGTGCGCGGCCGAGGATGCAGCCCACCTCGCCAAAGCCGATCAGCGCGATGCGCACGTCTGCGACGGGGATCATCGTGCCTCCGGGACGCGGCGGGTCTTGAGGAAGTCCTCGAGCGATTCGCCGCGCATCGAGGCGTAGACGTCGAGGTTGGACAGGCGCAGCACGCGCGCGAATTTCTCGAGCACGAAGAAGTTCACCCCGTAGCGGATGAGGCCCAGCCAGTCGCGGTTGCGCACGAGCGCGGTTTCCTCGGGGGTGAGGCCGGACGCGCTGCATGCCGCCGCCTCGTCGCGCACGAAGAGCTCGCGGTGTGCAGGCTGCGCCAACTGCCAGAAGAAGCGGTTAATGCGGATCCGCTCGACGCTGCGCGCCACGTCGAAGGGGTACGTGCCTGCGATCTCCTCGACGCCTTCGAGCTGCGGGTTCATGCTTCTTCGTACAGCGCCACGGTCATGGCGGTGCTGGTCGCGAGGTAGTAGTTCTCGTGCACCTTGGCGATGCGCTCGGAAAGCGCGCCGCGCATGGCGAGCCACATGATGACTTCCACGCTCTCGGCGCCGCCCAGCCGCACGAAGTCCGCGTGCTTCATGCGCGCGAGCTCGAGCGGCTCGCGTTCGATCAATTCGAGGAAGCGCATGTCCCACTCGGTATTGTTGAATCCGGTGCGCTCGCCGTGGATCTGGTGCGAGAGCCCGCCGGTGCCGACGATCGCGACCTTGAGGTCCTCGGGGTACGATGCGATCGCGCGGCGCACCGCCTGGCCGAGCTTGTAGCAGCGCATCGCCGTGGGCAGTGGGTACTGAAGCACGTTGATCTGGATGGGAACGAGCGCGCCGGGCCAGTCGGGCTCGTGCGGCCAGAGGAGCGAGAGCGGTGAATTCACGCCGTGGTCGAGCGCGCGATCCTGGAAGACGGCGATGTCGAACTCGTCGTTCACGAGCGAGTCGGCGAGGTGAGCCGCGAGCCTCGGATGGCCCTTGATGCGCGGCAGCTTGCGCTTGCCGGCGCCCTCGTCGGCGATCTCGAATTCGGCGCTTGCGCCCAGCGCGAACGTGGGATAAAGGTCGAAGAAGAAACTCGTGAGGTGGTCGTTGTAGAAGAACACCAGCACGTCGGGTTTCTTCTCGGCAAGCCAGCGCGCGACCGGCTCGTAGCCCTTGAAGAGCGGCGCCCACGCGGGGTCGTCCTGCTTGCCCTTGTCGTAGGCAACGCCGATCGTGGGCACGTGGGAAGTGCCTATCCCTCCGATGATCCTTGCCAATCGCTCTCCTTGCCGCGGCTTACGCGATTATCAACCCCAAACGTCGCCGGCGATCTCCACGATGAGGCGCATCTTCGCGGCTTGGGCTTCGCGCGCGATCTCGTTGCCGTGCGATGTGCTCGAGAAGCCGCACTGCGGCGAGAGGCAGAACTGGTCGACGGGCGCGTACTTGGCCGCCTCGTCGATGCGCCGCTTGATCAGGTCCTTCGACTCGAGCTCACCCAACTTGGTGGTGACGAGGCCCAGCACCATGCTCTTGCCCTTCGGCAGGAAGCGCAGCGGCCGGAAGTCCCCGGAGCGCTCGTCGTCGTACTCGAGGAAATATCCGTCGACGTCGAGCTCGTTGAACAGCACTTCCGCCACCGGCTCGTAGCCGCCTTCGGCGACCCATGCGCTCTTGAAGTTGCCTCGGCACAGGTGCGTACACACGGTCATGCTCGCGGGCCTGTCCTTGATGGCGGCGTTGATGAGCCTCGCGTAGTCGCGCGGCAGCTGGTCGGGATCGAGCCCGCGCTGCCTCGCGCCTTCGCGCATCTTCGGATCGCAGAGGTAGGCGAGGTTGGTGTCGTCCAGCTGCAGGTAGGTGCAGCCGGCGTCGCCCAGCGACTTGATCTCGTCGCGATAGGCGGCGGCGACGTCGGCGAAGAACTCGTCCATGTCGGGGTAGGCTTCGGCGCTGATGCCGCCGCGGCCGCTGCGGAAATGCAGCATCGTGGGTGACGGAATCGTCACCTTCGGCGTGTGCTTCGTCACCGACTTCAGGAACTTGAAGTCCTCGAGCTGGATGGGCTTCGAATGCTTCACCTTGCCGGTGACCTTGAGCACCGGAGGGGCGAAGCCCACGTCGCCCTTCTTGGTGTGGAACTGGGAGGTGAAGCCGCTGTGGGTCTCGACGCCGTCCAGCTGCTCGAGGAAGTCGATGTGGAAGTAGGTGCGGCGGAATTCGCCGTCGGTGATGCCTTCGAGGCCCAGGCCTTCCTGGAACTTCACGATGTCGCGGATCGCCGCGTCCTCGACCTTTCGCAGCTCTTCCCTCGAGATCTCGCCCTTCGCCTTCCTCTCGCGCGCGTCGAGCAATTCCCTGGGTCGCAGGAAGCTGCCGACGTGGTCGGCGCGGAACGGCGGCTTGGTTCGTTGTGTCATGGCTTCCCCGGGCATGTCGTTAGATGGGGCGGACTTTCTCGATCTTGTCGAATTCGACGTTCCAGAGCTTGCCGTCCTTCATTTCGCAGCGGCGGATGTAGATGTCCTGCGCCACGTCGCGCGTCTCGGCCTCGATGGTCATCGGGCCGCGCGGGCTCACCCACGAAAGCCCCTTCATCGCGTTCACCAGCTTCTCGCCGTCGCCCGCCGCCCCGCCGGTCTTCTTCAGCGCCTCGTAGATGACGTGCATGCCGTCGTAGCCGCCCACGGACATGAAGTTGGGCCGCAGCCCGCCGTTGGCCTTCATGAAGCTCGACACGTACTCCTTGTTCTCCGCGGAGTCGTGCGCCGCCGAATAGTGGTGCGAGCTCACCACGCCCAGGGCGGGCAGGCCGATGGCCTCGAGGAGATCGTCGTCGAGCACGTCGCCGGTGCAGATCAGCTTGATGCCCGCTTCCTTCAACCCGCGGTCGGCGAACTGCTTCATCACGGCGGCGCCTTCGCCCGAAGGCACGAAGAGGAAGAGCGCGTCGGGCCTGGCATCCTTGGCGCGCTGCAGGAACGGCGCGTAATCGGGATTCCTCAACGGCGTGCGCACGGATTCAAGCACCCTGCCGCCATGGCCGGTGAAGCGCGCGACGAAGGCCTTCTCGCACTCCAGGCCCGGCGCGTAGTCGGTGACCATCGTGACCACGCTCTTGATCCCGCTTTTGGCGCCCCAGTCGGCGATGGGCGTGGTGATCTGCGGCACGGTGAAGTTGGAGCGGACGATGAAAGGCGAGCGCTGCGGGACGATCGAGGTCGCGGCGGCCATCACGATCATCGGGATCCTCGCCGCGGTCGCGCGCGGCGCGGTGGCGAGCGCGAGGGGGGTGAGGCCGAAGCCCGCGAGGAAGCTCACCTTGTCGCGGGCAATCAGCTCCTGCGAGAGCCGCTTGGTGGTCTCCGGCGCGAGCCCGGTGTCGTCGCGCACCAGGAGCTCGATCTTCTGGCCGGCGACGGAGTCGCCGTTCTTCGCCATGTAGAGGCGAACCGCAGCCTCGATCTGCCGGCCGGTGGAAGCGAACGGTCCCGTGAGGGGAAGCACGAGGCCGATGCGCACCGGATCGGCCGCGCGGGCCCCTCGTGGCAGGCAAACCGCGGCGGCTGCCGCCGCCGAGCCCAGAACGAATTGCCGCCTTGACCGCATGATCCTGTCGCGCATGGTGTCCTCCGGGGGGTCTTGTAGCGCCAACTATAATCGTTCCCAGACTCCCATCCCGACCCGAGCACCGACCCCAATGGCCAACCACGACAATCCCCCCCGGCACTTCTCGATGATCCGCGGGTTCCACCTCGCGGACTTCTTCACCCTTGGCAATGCCGCGTGCGGCATGGCCGCGGTGTTCCTCGCCATGTTCTACATGGCGACCGAGTCGACCACGCACTTCCTGTGGGCCGCGGCGATGGCGCCGGCGGCATTCGTCTTCGACGTCCTCGACGGGCGCATCGCACGCTGGCGCCAGCAGAATTCAGCGCTCGGGCGCGAGCTCGATTCCCTCGCCGACGTGATCTCCTTCGGAGTGGCGCCCGCCACGCTCGCCTTCGCGGCCGGGATGCGCAGCGGCTTGGACACGGTGATCCTCGTCTACTTCGTGTGCTGCGGCGTGAGCCGCCTCGCCCGCTACAACGTGACCGCGGAATCGCTTTCCGAGGGCACCGCGAAGGTGAAGTACTTCGAGGGCACGCCGATCCCGACGAGCGTGATCCTCACCGGGGTCCTCGCTTACTGCGCGTGGAACGGCCTGGTCGACGACAGCCTGTGGGGCGGCGCGTGGAAGCTCGGCCCCTGGATCCTGCACCCCCTGGGGCTTCTCTTCGCGCTCTCCGGGACGCTGATGATCAGCAAGACCCTGCGCATTCCCAAGTTCTGAAGCGGCCCGAAGAGCTGCTGGCGTATTCCTTCGTCCTCATCTGGGCGTCGGGATTCATCGTCGCGCGCTGGGCGGCGCCGCACGCCGACCCGCTCACGTTCCTCGTCTACCGTTACGTGCTGTGCATCGCGGTATTCAGCGCCGCGTCGTTCGCGTTGGGCGTGGCGTGGCCGCGCGATCTGGGCGCGTGGCGCGACGCGCTGGTGGCCGGGATGCTCATCCACGGCGTCTATCTTGGCGGCGTATTCTGGGCGATCTTCCACGGCATGCCCGCCGGGGTCACCGCGCTCGTGACGGGGCTTCACCCGCTGCTCACCGCCGCACTCGCGATCGCGCTGCTGCACGAGCGCATCACGCCTCGCCAGTGGGCGGGAATCGCGGTGGGATTTGCGGGAGTGAGCCTGGTGGTGGCGCCCGCGCTTCGCTCGGTGCAGGGCGTTCCGCTCCTGGCGCTCCTCGCATCGTTCATCGCGACGCTCGGTTTCGCGCTCGGGACCGTATGGCAGAAGCGCTCGAAGCCGAGCATGGACCTGCGCGTGAACGCGGCGATCCAGTTCATCGGGGCCCTCATCCTCACGGCGCCGGTCGCGTGGTGCCTGGAGGAGGGGCGCTTCGACGCGAGCGCGGCGGTGTTGGGCGCGCTCGCGTGGGCGGTGCTCGTGCTCTCGGTGGGCGGAATCTCGCTCCTGCTTTTCCTGCTGAAGCGCGGCGCGGCCTCGCGCGTTGCGCCACTCCTCTACATGGCGCCGCCCGTGGCGGCGGTGATCGCATTCCTTCTCTTCGGCGAGGCCCTCACCTCGGTGCAGATCGGGGGCGCCTTGCTTGCCATCGCCGGCGCGTACATGGCGCGCCAGTTTCGATCGAGCGCTTAGGCGGCGCATGATTGGCGGGAGCCATACCTCGGTTTTCTTTTGGTTTAGGATGCAACGATGACCACACCTATTGCGAATAGCGCGCGCCCGACGCGCGACGAAGCCGAAGCCGCCGTCCGCACGCTGATCGAGTGGGCGGGCGACGATCCCGATCGCGAGGGGCTGCGCGACACGCCGGGGCGCGTCGTGCGCGCCTACGAGGAGTTCTTCGCGGGCTACCTTCAGGATCCGCGTGAGATCCTCAAGCGCACCTTCACCGAAGTCGAAGGCTACGACGAGATGATCGTGATGAACGACATCCGCTTCGAGAGCCACTGCGAGCACCACATGGTGCCGATCATCGGCAAGGTGCACATCGGCTACCTTCCCGACAAGCGCGTCATCGGCATCTCGAAGCTCGCGCGATTGGTGGAGGTCTACGCGCGCCGCCTGCAGGTCCAGGAGAAGATGACCGTGCAGATCGCCGACACGCTCCAGGAAATCCTCCAGCCCAAGGGAGTGGCGGTGGTGATCGAGGCCTCGCATCAGTGCATGACGACGCGCGGCGTGCACAAGCCTGGCGTGGGCCTGGTTACCAGTCGCATGGTCGGCGCCTTTCGCGACGATCCCTCGACCCGCCGCGAATTCCTCGCTGTCATCGGCCGCACCGGCGCCGGCGGATTGCCCAACACCTGAAAACCGGTTATTCCCCGGAGGATCGAAAATGCCACACCGCCGATCGTTGACGATGGCCCTCGCCATTTCGTTTGCCGCATGCGCCGCGCTCGCGGCCGACGTGCGCTACTACCCGGTCCCGAAGGGCTCCCATCCCCACGACGTGGCGCCCGCGCCCGACGGCACCGTCTGGTACACCGCGCAACCGAAGGGCGAGCTCGGCCGGCTCGACCCGAAAACTGGCAAGACGGAGCAAATCGCGCTCGGCATGGGCTCCGCGCCCCACGGGGTGATCGTCGGCCCCGACGGCGCGGCGTGGGTCACCGACGGCGGGCAGAACGCGATCGTGCGGGTCGATCCCGCCACCCGCGAGGTAAAGCTCTATCGGCTCCCCGCGGGCAGCGCGTACGCCAACCTCAACACCGCCGTCTTCGACAAGGCCGGCATCCTCTGGTACACGGGGCAGTCGGGCTATTACGGCAGCGTGAATCCGAAGACCGGCGAGGTGCGAGTGTGGGACGCGCCTCGCGGGCGCGGCGCCTACGGCATCACCGCGACGCCCGCGGGCGAGATCTATTTCGCGTCCCTCGCGGGCAACCACATCGCGCGCATCGACACCGCCACGGGACGCGCCTCGGTCATCGACCCGCCGGTGAAGAACCAGGGCGCACGCCGCGTCTGGTCCGACTCGAAAGGGCGCATCTGGGTGAGCGAATGGGGCGCGGGAGGCTTGAGCCTGTACGACCCCGCGAACCAATCGTGGAAGCAATGGATGCCGCCCGTCGCCAACGCGCACACCTACTCGGTGTACGTCGACGACATGGACAAGGTCTGGATCACTGAATGGACGTCCAACGCGATCCTGCGTTTCGATCCGGACACGGCGAAGTTCGAAAGCTTCCCGAGCGACAAGGGCGGCGCGGCGGTGCGCCAGATGCTCGGCCGGCACGGGGAAGCGTGGGGCGCCGAGTCGGGAAACGACCGCCTCGTCGTGGTGAGGGAATAGGGCTGCCATGAAGGCGTCCGGATCGCCGCTCGAAGGCGGCTGCACCTGCCGCGCGGTGCGCTACCGCATGACGAGCGCGCCGCTTTTCGTCCACTGCTGCCACTGCCGCTGGTGCCAGCGCGAGACCGGCAGCGCCTTCGCGTTGAACGCGATGATCGAGGCCGACCGCGTGGTGCTGCTGCAAGGCGAGCCCGAAGCCGTGAACACGCCGTCCAACAGCGGCAAGGGCCAGAAGATCTCGCGCTGTCCAAGCTGCCGCATCGCGCTCTGGAGCAACTACGCGGGCGCGGGGGATGCGGTGTGCTTCGTTCGCGTCGGCACGCTCGACGAGCCCGATCGCCTTCCTCCCGACATCCACATCTTCACCTCGTCGAAGCAACCCTGGGTGGTGATCCCGCCCGGCATGCCTGCGGTGGCGGAGTACTACGATCGCGCCAGTCAGTGGCCCGAGGAAAGCCTCGAGCGTCGCAAGGCGCTGCTCGCGAAGCGAGGAGGCTAGGGCGCCGCCTTCATCAGCGAGGCGGCGTACGCGGGCGCGGTCGGCTCGTGCATGAAATACACGAAGGTCTCGCCCCACCCGGTGGCGGCGAGTTGCTCGGCCCACTTCTTCAGGTCCTCTTCCGTGTAGGTCTCGAGGCGCAAGCGCACGTATCCCCACGGCGCGGTCTCCACGAGCGGCGGCGGCGCGTTGTCCTCCCGCTCGGAGAGCACCAGGGCCGCGCCGGCGCCCTTCAGCGCCGAGTAGACGTCGTCGTCGAACCAGGTGTCGTTGCGAAACTCGAACGCGGCGCGGTGATCGGCGGGCAGCAGCGTGAGGAATTCCGCGAGGCGCGGCAGGTCCTTCTTTAGGTTCGGCGGCAGCTGGAAGAGGGTCGGCCCGCGTTTGGCCCCCAGCGATGCGAGGTTCCTGTAGAGGAAGCCGAGCGGCTCCGCCGACGATTCGGGCTTGATGCGCGACATGTGCGTGATGCGCCGCGATGCCTTGATCCCGAAGCGGAAGCCCTCGGGCGCGGTCGCGGCCCAGTTCTCGAGCACCTCGGTCTTCGGCATGCGGTAGAAGGTGTTGTTGATCTCCACCGTCGGCAGGCGCTCGCAGTAATAGGCGAGCATCTCCTCGGGCTTCATCTTCGCAGGATAGAACGTGCCCTTCCATTCCTTGAAGGAATAGCCGCTCGCGCCCGCCAGCACCTTCGATTTCTTCGTGACCATTGCGTCCTTTCCCTACAATTCCCAAATGGCGAAAGACTCACTGACCGAATATTCCTCGAAGCGCGCCTTTTCGTCCACGCCCGAGCCCGCGCCGGCCCCGGCTGCCGCCCGCAACGGCCCGCTCCTCTTCGTGGTCCAGCTGCACGCGGCCCAGCGCCTGCATTTCGATCTTCGCCTCGAGTGCGACGGCGTGCTCAAGTCCTGGGCGGTGCCGAAAGGACCGTCGCTCGATCCCGGCGAGAAACGCTTCGCGGCGCTGACCGAAGACCACCCGTACGAGTACGCGTCATTCGAGGGCGTGATCCCGCCCAAGCAGTACGGCGCGGGCGAGATGATCGTGTGGG
>JBDTXQ010000083.1:0-8944 GCA_040006115.1 Usitatibacter sp. | reverse complement strand
GCGCGGTGCTGATCGTCGCGATCACGGGCTGGGGCCAGGAGGACGACCGCCAGCGAGCGCGCGACGCGGGATTCAACCACCACTTCACCAAGCCGGTCGACTTCGAGATGCTGCTCGACCTGATCGACCGCGAGTCGCCGGGCATCTCGGCGCGCGCCTCCTAGCGATGGAGCGCGAGGTCGGCGCGGTCGAGGTGCAGGGCCGAGCGCTGCGCTGCCTAATCTGCAGCCACGACATGTTCTCCCAGCGCGAGATCGACGTCGCGGCGCCCGGCCTCGCGTTCTTCACGCAGGCCGACGCCCGCGCGCACTGCGCGGTTTGCGCGCGCTGCGGCTACGTGCACATGTTCATTCCCCCTGCGACGATCCCGGTCGAGTCTGACGCTCCCGCGGGCGGAGCGCTGCCGGAAGCTGCCGCGTAGGGCGACCCCCACCGTGACCGATTGATGGGGGCGATCGCTTTCCGCATGCTCCGCCCGGCGGACCTGCAGCAGGTGTTCCTCTGGCTCTGCCGTCCCCACGTGAGCAAGTGGTACGCGCCCGCGCCGTCTTCCTTCGCAGAGGTCGTGGCGAAATTCAGCCCGCGCACCCAGCCGGGCAACGCCGTGCGCGCCTTCGTCGTGACGCTCGACGGCGCCGAGGTGGGCTACATCCAGTACTACCCGATCGCGGAGTTTCCCGACTATGCCGCCGAGCTCGGCTGCAGCCCGGGCGCCGCCGGCATGGACCTCTTCCTCGCCGACGCATGGCGCATGAACCACGGACTGGGAAGCGCGGTCGTGCGCCGCTTCGTGGAGGACGTCGTGTTCGCGCAACCCGGCGTCGACGAATGCCTCGCGGGGCCGAGCGAGGGCAACGCGGCCTCGATCCGCGCGTTCGAGAAAGCGGGTTTCGCGCGCTGGAAGCTCGCGAGGCCGGGCGCGGGCGATCCCGAGTGCGTGATGCGCCGAATGCGCGCGGCGAGCGCGTTCACCCTGGCGCCGATCGACCTCGAGCGCCACGCCGGCGATTGCGTCGCTTTCAGGCGCGACGCCTACGCGGCGAGCTTCGGCTCGCTCGCGGGAATCGAGGAGGAGATGGGTGCGGGAAACGCGCGCTACCTGGCGAGCCTGCGCGAGCGCATGGCCGAGGTGCCCGAGGGCAACGCGCACCTGTGGCACGGCGGGCGCATCGTCGGCCAGACCGAGATGCGTCTCATCGCCGACGACCCGGGCGTGGGCTACGTGAACCTCTTTTACGTGCTGCCTGAATTCCGCGGCCAGGGCCTCGGTCGCATGCTGCATCTGCATTCGGTGGCTGTGTTCGAGCGCATCGGCCGCCGGCGCCTGAGGCTGAGCGTGAGCACCCAGAACGCAACCGCGATCGCGTTCTACCGCAAGCTCGGCTGGATCACGGTCGGCACGCGCCCCAACCGCGAGCCCATGGAGATCATGGAGTTCGGCGCTTGATCCGTCTCGCCACGCCGCGCGACGCCGCGGGCATCCACGCGATCTACGCGCCCATCGTGCGCGACACTTTCGTCTCCTTCGAGCTCGAGGCGCCGACTGAGTCGCAGTTGGCGCAGCGCATCGCGGCGACCCTCAGGAGGTATCCGTGGCTGGCCCTCGAGGACGCCGAGGGCATCGCGGGATACGCGTACGCATCGGAGCACCGCGAGCGCATGGCCTACCAGTGGTCGGTGGACGTGAGCTGCTACGTGCATCCGCGCGCGCGCGGCCGCGGCGCCGGCAAGGCGCTTTACCACGCGCTCTTGCGCGTGCTGCGCGCGCAGGGTTTCTGCAACGCTTTCGCCGGAATCGCGCTGCCCAACGAGGCGAGCGTCGCCCTGCACGAGTCGGTGGGCTTCAAGCCCCTGGGGATCTATCGCAACGTGGGGTACAAGCTCGGCGCATGGCACGACTCGGGCTGGTGGCAATGCGCCTTCGGGGACTTCGCGTCGCCGCCGCTCGCACCGCGCGCCCTTGCCGAGCTCGAGGGCGAGCTCCTCGAGGCGGCGCTGCGGGCCTCCTAGGCGGGCTTGGGCCGGGGGTGCTCGACCATCTTCGACGCCTTGCGCTCGAAGCGGTCGCGCTTGGCGAGGAGCTTCTCCTGGCGCTTGGAGATGAGCGGGAAGTGGCGCAGCTCGACCAAGCGGTCGTGGGTCTTCCAGCACGACTTGGTGGCGATCACCCATTCCGCGCGGTCGAGCCGGCGTAGGTCGAACGAGGTGGAGTAGCTGCGCAGCGTCTTGTGCCCGCGCCGGTTCGAATACTCGTGGAAATAGGATAGCGCCAGCTCGCGCAGCGTCCGGTAGACGGGATCGCGGTAGCGAAGCGGCGCCCCGTTGGTCTTGGAGATCGCCCCCCACGAGCCGTGGCGGCGGAAGAGCGTCACCACGTGCGGGTAATCGCTCTCGTCGCAATCGAGGTGCATGAGAAGCGGCGGATCGCCATGGACCCAGAGCGCGGCCGCGGCGAGCATCGCGCCCTCGATGCAGTGCGCGCGTCTTTGCCGCAGCACCTCGCGCACCGAAAGCACCGTCTCGCCGCCGATCTCGTAGTTGATCGGGATCGCGTTCACGAAGGCCTGGATCTTCTGCGGCGACGAGAGCCGCTTCAGCGCGGCGAACTCCCGCGGGGCGAGGCCAAGGTCCTCGGCGCGCGCGAAGCGCCGGGCCGTGACGGAGGGCTTGAGGCTGCGCACGTACGCCGCCCCGCTGGACTTCTTGGCGTTGCGGGTTCCTGCGCTCATCAGCCTGCGCCCTCCGTCTAGTCCCTGGCCATAGGTTAATTCAAAGCGGGCGTGCCCCGTGCGACGCACGTGCGGCTTTTCGTGCCGTCCGGGGAGACTATTTCCAGGACGTCGATGGCACGCCCGTACAGCGCGGAAAGATTTTCGGAATTGAGGGTGGCGGAGGTGTCTCCCGCGGCGAGCACCGCGCCCGCCCGCAGGAGGATCACCCGGTCGGCGATGCGCAGCGCATGATCGGGATGGTGGGTGGAGAAGAGGATCCCCGCGCCGCAGGCCCTGAGGCGAGCCACTTCGTCGAGGATGAGCGCCTGGTTGCCGAAATCGAGGTTGGCGGTGGGCTCGTCCATCAGCAGGTGGGTCGCCTCGGTGGCGAGCGCCCGGGCGATGAGCGCGAGCTGGCGCTCGCCGCCGCTCACGCTGCGCAGGGGCCGTTGCGCGAGGCCGGCGATGCCGAGGCGCTCGAGCGCTCGCACGGCAAGGTCGCGATCGCGCGGCGCGGGCCCGGCGAACGCAGCAAAGTGCGAAGTGCGTCCCATTTCCACGACGTCGACCAGGTTGAAGTCGAACTCGCTCGTCGCCGCCTGGGGCACGTAGGCGACGCTGCGGGCCATGACGGCGCGCGGCACCGTGGCGACGTCGGCGCCGGCGAAAGTGACGCGGCCTTCGAGCGGAGCGATCAGCCCGAGGAGAGTCCGCAGGAGCGTCGTCTTGCCCGCCCCGTTGGGACCCAGGATGCAGACCACTTCGCCGGGACCGAGCGCGAAATTCATGCCTCGTCCCACGACGCGGCCCGGGTAGCCGAAGCCGAGCGCCCGCGCCGCGAGGCTCATGGAGCCCGCCGCGAGGATGCTGCGAGCAGCGCGATGAAGGTCGGCGTGCCGACGAGCGCGGTCACCACCCCCGGCGGCAGCTCGCCGTGCACCACGGTGCGGCAAAGGGTGTCGACGACCAGGAGGAATGCCGCTCCGATCAACGCGGAGAGCGGCAGTACGCGCGCGAAGCTGGGTCCGGCGAGGAGGCGCGCGGCGTGCGGAACCACCAATCCGACCCATCCGATCACGCCCACCATCGCGACCGCGGTCGAGGTCGCGAGCGTCGCCGCGGCGATCACCGCGAGGCGCGTCCGCGCCACGTCCACGCCGAGGGACCGCGCCTCGTCGTCGGGCAACGCAAGCACGTTCACGCGCCAGCGCAGCATCGCGAGCGGGACGATCGCGAGCAGCATGAGCGGCACGGCCACCATCACATCCTTCGGCAGCAGCCCGCCGAAGCTGCCGAGGAGCCAGTACGTGATGGATGGCAGCTGGTTGTAAGGATCGGCGATCGCCTTCGCGAAAGCCACGCCCGCGGAGAAGAGCGAGCCCACGACGACGCCCGTCAGCACCAGCGTCAGCACGCGGTCGTGGCCGCGCACGAGCGAGCCGATCGCGAGAACGAGGCCGGCGGCGGCGAGGCCGCCGGCGAACGCGAGGCCCTGCATGGCGGCGCCGGACAGGCCCGCCAGGATCGCGATCACCGCCCCGAGCGCGCAGCCGCTGGAGACGCCGAGGATGTCGGGAGACACCAGCGGATTGCGGAAGACGTTCTGGTAGGCGGCGCCGGCGGCGCCCAGCGCCGCGCCCACCACGAGCGCGGCGACAATGCGCGGACCGCGCACCTCCATCACGATCGCGCGCGTGGTCTCGCCCACGCCGCTTGCCCCGCCCGCGAGCGCCGTCCAGAGCACGCTCGCCAGCTCGCGCGGCGCCACCGGGAAAGCGCCGAGCCCGAGGCTCAACGCGGCAAGCGCGCCGAGCGCGAAGAGCCCCACGGCAAGGGCGACCGGCAGGCGGGAAGGCGGGAGGAGCATCGGAATTTGCGCGCGGGGGCGGGTGCTAAAATTCGACTCGATTGTACCGATTCGACCGAGGGACTCTCCCATGATCGCCCGTGCACTCATCGCGGCGTCCGCGATGCTCTTCCTGCTGTCTTCTCACGGCGCGAGCGCGCGGCCCGGCGACGCCACCTTGCGCCTCGCCACCACCACGAGCACCGAGAACTCCGGATTGCTCAGGGCGATCCTGCCGCGCTTCGAGGCGGTGAGCGGCCTGAAGATGCAGGTGATCTCGGTGGGCACCGGCAAGGCGATGAAGCTCGGCGAGAACGGCGACGTCGACGTGCTGCTCGTGCACAGCCGCCCGGACGAGGATCTCTTCGTCGCGCAAGGCTTCGGCGTGAACCGGCGCGACGTCATGTACAACGACTTCATCCTCGTCGGGCCCAGGGCCGACCCGGCGCGCGTGCGCGGCGGCAAGGATGTCCTCGCGGCGTTGCGGCGCATCCTCGATACCGGGGCCACGTTCGTCTCGCGCGGCGACGATTCGGGCACCGACAAGATGGAGAAGGGCTACTGGAAGGAGATCCGGCGCCGCCCCGAAGGCCGCCAGTATCTCTCGGCCGGCCAGGGCATGGGCGAGGTGCTCACCATGGCGGACAACCTCGCGGCCTATACGTTGAGCGACCGCGCGACTTATGGCGCGTACAAGCCGCGCATCGGCCTCGACATCGTGGTGGAAGGCGATGCGAGGATGTTCAACCCGTACGGCGTCATCGCGGTAAACCCCGCGCGCTATCCCGACGTGAATTTCAAGGGCGCGATGCAGTTCATCGAGTGGCTCACCGGGCCTGAGGGGCAGCGCGCCGTCGCGGATTTCCGCGTCGACGGCGAGCAGGTCTTCTTTCCCGCGGGGCGCGGATGAAGCGCACCGCGCTCGTTGTCGCCTGCGTGGTGCTGCTCTGGTCGAGCGCCTTCGCCGCGGAGCTACGCGTCGGCGCCACCCACACGCTCCAGGATTCGGGAATCCTGCCGATCCTGCTGAGTGCGTTCTCGAGAGCGAGCGGCATTGCGGTAAAGCCGATCGTCGCCGGCACGGGCCAGGTGATGAAGTACGCGGAGAACGGCGACGTCGACGTGGTCTTCACGCACAGCCGGCCCGACGAGGAGAAGCTCATCGCCCGCGGCGTTGGAAGAGCGCGCAGCGACGTGATGTGGAACGACTTCGTGATCGCGGGACCGCCCGGGGATCCGGCGAAGGTGCGCGGCTCGCGGGACGCGGCGCAATCGCTGAAGCGCATCCGCGAGGCCGCGGCGAAGTTCGTCTCGCGCGGCGACGACTCCGGCACCCACAAGAAGGAGCTGCAGCTCTGGAATGCCGTGGGCGGACTCCTGCCCTGGCCCGGCTACCTCTCCGTTGGGCAGGGCGCCGGTGCCGCGCTCGGCGTCGCGCACGAGCTCGGCGCCTACGACCTCGTCGATCGCGCGACGTTGAAGCAGATGGCGCGGCGTTTTCCCCTCGCGATCCTGGTGGAGGGCGACAAACGGCTCCTCAACGAGTACGGGGTGACGACCCTGCAGCCTTCCGGGACGCGCAAGCTGAGCGAGCGCGATGCGCAAGCCTTCGCCGCGTGGCTCGCCTCCGACGACGCGCGCGGCCTCATCTCCGGCTATCGCATCGAGGGCGAGCGCGCCTTCCGCCTCCCGGAGGAACCGAAGACCGGGCTGCAGTGACGCTCCTCGATGCCACGCAGCAGGCGTTCGCGCGGCTCTTCGCCGGCGACGCGGAGCTGTGGACCATCGTGTGGATCTCGCTCAAGGTTTCCCTCACCGCGCTCGCGATCGCGACGCCCGCCGCGGTCGCGCTCGGCTTCTGGGTCGCGTCGAACCGCTTTCCGGGACGCCGGCTCGTGATCGTGCTGCTGCAGGGCCTGCTCAGCTTCCCGACGGTGGTTGTGGGGCTCATCCTCTACCTGCTTCTGTCGCGCAGCGGCCCGCTCGGGGCGTGGCACCTGCTCTTCACCCAGGATGCGATGATCGCCGGCCAGGCCGTGATCGCCTTTCCAGTGCTCGCCGCCTTCACCCTCGCCGCGGTGCATGGCGCCGATCCGCGCCTGCGCGAGACCGCGGTGAGCCTGGGCGCGGGGCCGCTGCGCTCGGCGCTCACCACCCTCTTCGAAGTGCGTTTCGCGGTGATCGCCGCGGTATTGAACGGATTCGGCCGCGTGATCTCCGAAGTCGGCTGCTCGATGATGGTGGGGGGCAACATCTCCGCCTATACGCGCAACATCCCCACCGCCATCGCGCTCGAGACGAGCAAGGGCGATTTCGCGCAAGGGATCGCGCTCGGCGTGGTCCTCATGGTGTTCGCGCTCGGCGTGACGGCGCTCCTCGCCGTGGTGCAATCAGAGGCTGGAGCCTCATGACGGAGCTCATCGCCGTCACTGGCGCCGCCAAGGCCTTTGCGGGCAAGGTCATCCTCGACATCGGCGCGCTCGCGCTGCGTGCCGGGGACCTCATCGTGCTTACCGGCGACAACGGCAGCGGGAAGACGACGCTGCTGAAGATGCTCGCCGGCCTCGAGCGGCCCGACCGGATGCGCCTCGCCTTCGACGGCTTGCAAGCGGACGAGAACAACTATCCGCGAGCTTTGCGCCGCGCGATCGTCTACGTGCACCAGCACCCCTATCTCTTCAACACCTCCATCGCCGACAACATCCGCTACGGCTTGAGGCTTCGCGGCCTGGGGCCCACGCAGCGCGAGCGGCGGGTCGAGGAGGCGATCGAGTGGGCGGGCGTGGGACACCTGCTGGGCGTCGCGCCGCGCAAGCTTTCCGGGGGCGAGAAGCAACGCGTCGCGCTCGCGCGCGCCAAGGTCCTCGATCCCCGCGTGCTGCTGGTCGACGAGCCCACCGCCAGCCTCGACGCGCAGGCGCGCGCCCAGGTGATCCAGCTATTGAGGAAGACCGCGACCGGGGACAACTGCGTGGTGGTCGCGTGCCACGACCGCGAGCTGATGGAGCTTGCCGGCGCGCGCCGCTGGCACCTGGAGGATGGCCGGATCTGCGGCGAAGGCTAGGGCTTTGCCGACGCGATGAGCTTCTGCAGCTCCCCGTTCTGGTACATCTCGCGCAGGATGTCGCTGCCGCCCACGAATTCCCCGTTCACGTAGAGCTGCGGGATCGTCGGCCAGTTGGCGTATTGCTTGATGCCTTCGCGGATGTCGGGGTTCTGCAGGACGTCGACGGTGTAGAGATTCTCCGCGCCCGCCATCTTCAGCAGCTGCGTGGCGGTGGCCGAGAAGCCGCACTGCGGCAGCTGCGGCGAGCCCTTCATGTAGAGCACGACCTTGTTGGAAGTGACCTGCTCGCGGATCTTGTCCTGGACGCTCATGCGCTTGTCTCCTGTGAGTGAGCGGCGCTGGGCCGCTCCAACGAATCAGCTCATTTTACCCCCGGCCACGCGCGGAATGCCGGCGAGGTCGGCGATGGCGACGATTTCGCGCAGGCCCGCAATCCGGAGCAGCGCCTCGACCTGGGGCGCCTGGTCGTAGCCGTGCTCGAGCAGAAGCCACCCGTGCCTATTCAGATGGTCCGAGGCGCCGGCGACGATGGCGCGGATCGAGTCGAGCCCGTCGCGGCTGCCATCGGTGAGGGCGCCGGCGGGCTCGAAGCGCAAGTCGCCCTGCGCGAGGTGCGCGTCTTCCCCGGCGACGTAGGGCGGGTTCGCCACGATCATGTCGAAGCGCCGGCCCTCGAGGGGCGCGTACCAGGAGCCCTGCACGAGCTCCACCCGGCCGCCGTTCGCCTCGGCATTGCGGCGCGCGACCTCGAGCGCGCCCGCGCTCACATCGGAGGCGGTGATCGCGGCGTTGGGCCGCTCGCACGCGAGCGTGACCGCGAGCACGCCGCTGCCGGTTCCCAGGTCCACGCACGAGGGGCGCGGCATGGGCGAGGAGACGTGCGTCGCGAGGCGCGCGAGCGCCGCTTCGACGAGTGTTTCGGTCTCCGGTCGCGGGATCAGCACGTCGGGGCCTACCCCAAAGTCGCGCCCGTAGAACTCGCGCTTCTCGACGAGGTAGGCGACCGGCTGGCCGAGCGCGCGCCGCGTGACCAGCATGTCGACCTTCGCGTCCTCGCTCTCGGTGAGTACGCGCATCGGGTTGGCGGCGAGCCACGCGCGGTTCACGCCGAGGACGTGCGCCATGAGGACGTGCGCGTCGACGCGCTCGATGGTGGCCATCGCTTCCTCGAGCGCCGCTTTCACGGTGTGCATGGGGCCTCAGGAATTCTGCGCGAGGCTCGAGAGGAGCTCCGCCTGGTGCTCGGCGGCGAGCGCGCCGGTCAGGTCGGCGAGGTCGCCGTCCATGATCGAGTCGATCTTGTGCAGCGTGAGGTTGATG
>JBDTXQ010000082.1:0-8975 GCA_040006115.1 Usitatibacter sp. | reverse complement strand
GGCGACGACGAGCGCGACGTGCAGGCCGCGCGCGCCGCGGGCATGCCGGTGGTGGTCGCGGGCTACGGCTACCTCGGCGGCACCGCGCCCGCGCTGTGGAACGCCGATGCGATCCTCGAATCGCCCGCCCACCTCGACGCGTGGATCCGCGACGCGTCGGGTCCCGCGGCCGCGAGGGCCGCGCGATGACCTCGTCCGCGCGCCGCAACGTGCTGAAGGCGCTTGCGGCGGCGCCGTTGGCCGCCGCCTGCCCAGGCCTCGCCGCGGCGCCGCCATCCAATGGCCTGCTGGTGCTGGTGTTCCTCTACGGCGGCAATGACGGCTACAACACCTGGGTGCCGTACGCCGACCCGCTCTACTACCGCGTGCGGCCGAACATCGCCGTGGCGCGCGACGCGGTGCTGAGGATCACCGACCGCCAGGGTTTCCACCCTTCCCTCGCTCCCCTCGTCGGCGCGTGGGAAGCGAAGGAGCTCGCGATTGTCCAGGGAGTGGGCTACGCGCAGGGCACGCAGCAGCATTTTCGCGACGAGGACACCGCATTCACCGGTTACGACGGCCAGGATTATTCGCGCGAGGGCTGGGTCACGCGCGCGCTCTCCGGGCGCTCGCGCGGCGCGATGCCGGACGCGGTTGCCTTCGACGTCCTGGACATCCGCCAGGCCGATCCGATGGGCCCCTTCCGCGGCGACAAGCTGGGCGCGGTGCAGATCTACCACGCAGCGGATCTGCTCAATTCGCGCCGCCTCGATGCCCACGTCCACGAGGCGAACACCCGGGGCCGCGAGGCCCTCGCCAAGGAGAGAGACGCGTTACCGGCGCTCGCGCTGAAGACGCGCTTCCCGGAGGATCCTTTCGGGAACGCGATGCGCGCCACGGTGGAGCTCGCCGCGCTCGACCGCGCGCTGCCGGTGATCCACGTCGCCCTGAACGGCCTGGACGGCGACAAGCACAACTCCGTCGATTGCCACGTGGACCAGCTGAAGCACCATGGCGACGCGCTGAAACGCCTGGCGCAGGGCCTCGCAGCGTTGCGCGAAGGCCTCGCCGAGGTCGGGCGCTGGGACGAGACCGTCGTCGCGACCTACGACGAGTTTGGCCGCTCCCCGGTGGAAAACGAGGATCGCGGCACGCACCACGGCCTGGGAACGACGCACTTCGTGATGGGGGGGCGCGTGAAGGGCGGCCTGTACGGCGAGGCCCCGCCCGTGATGCGCATCTATCCGACGATAGGCGGGCCTGCGCCGGTCATCGACGCGCGCCGCCTCTGGACCACGGTGGCGCAGCACTGCTGGCAGGCCGACACCTCGGGACTCTTCATGCGGCGCCACGCGCCGCTCGACCTGCTGCGCGCCTGACTACTTCTTCGGCATCACCAGGAGGACCACCCCGGCGACGATCGCGCCGATCCCGAGCCATAGCGGGATGTTCACGTCCTGCTTCTCCTGCACCGCGAGGTGGATCGGGCCGATGTCGGCCTTGTGCGTCTCCTTGGTGAAGGAAAACCCGCCGAAGGCGAGCGCGGCGGCGCCCGCGAGGATGAGGACGATGGCGACGATCTTGAGGGGATTCATGCGGGCTCCTTGAACGGCCGGGGAACGATCCCCATGTATACGCTGCCGTATACTGTTGTCTACCGTCATCGATTACAAGGGGGCGACCCGGTTTCGACGTGGGTTCTGACGCAGCGCAGGGCATGCCGAGGGGTGGAGCACCTCGTAAATCCAACCGCAAACAATCTAGTTGCGAACGACGACAACTACGCTCTGGCCGCCTAATACCGGCTGGACTCTGCTCCGGGCCTGCTCATGGGCCCGGGTGGTGCAGTAAGCAGTACGCCACAGCAGAGTCATATTCATGAGATCGCGGTGAGCGGGGCCACTTCGCTCATCGCTAAAACCAAGGTGGCTCAGCGTTGCCCAGTTCGCCGGTCTACGGGGCAGCGGTTAAACCAAATGGCCTGGCTACGCATGTAGAACTGTCTGTAGATGATTCACGGACGCGGGTTCGATTCCCGCCGCCTCCACCAATGGAAAGGCCCACCCCCGCGGTGGGCCTTTCAACTTGCTGAATCCCCGTAAGATCAACCCGTGAGCGCGACCACAGACACCGAACTGCAGCATTCCGTCGACCGCATCGTGGTGAGCGGCAAGCGCGTGTTCGGTTGGGGCTGGGCCGCGCACCGCTCGCGCGCAGTGAAGGCGATCAACCTGCATCTCGAGGGCGAGGGATGGGAGCGCAGCATTCCCACCGGCTTCGGCCTCGCGCGCGACGACGTCGAGAAGGAGTTTCCCGAGCACGTGAACGCGGGCGCCTCGGGCTTCGTGGTGGCGGGCCACATTCCCGGAGGGCCCGCGCGCAAGTCGTGGCTCGAGGTGGAGTTCGAGCAGGGTCCCGAGGCGCGCATCGACGTGACGCCGCTCATCGACAACCGCTACTCGCAGCGCACGCGCTACCGCCAGATCGGCTGGATCGCGCAGTCGGTATGGCGGCGCATCAAGCATGGCGACCTCCTCGGCATCGTGCGGCGCGCCACGGCGCAGGCCTACGCGGTGGCCTCGATGAGCGACGTGAACGTGGTCGACGAGGTCGTGCGTACGCTGCGCGATTCGAAGCGCATCTGCATCATGTTCGACCACAACATGGGCGGGGGCGCCAACCAATACCGGCGCGGCGTGATCGCCGAGCGCGTCGCCGCGGGCGAGGATGTCCTCCTCTGCACCTACAACCTGCCGGTGCTCGAGTACCGCCTGCATCTCTTCCGCCCAGGGCGCGAGGAGCAGGTCTTCCGCATCTCCACGTTCATCCTCCTCGAGCGCGTCCTCGAGGAGCTCGCGATCGCCGAGATCTTCGTGAATAGCCCCGTGTCCTTCGACGAGCCGCTGCTACTCGCCGAATGGCTCGCGCGCATGCGGGTGGAGCACCCGGAGGTGAGGCTCACGGTGACGGCGCACGATTATTTCTCGGTGTGCCCGTCCTTCGTGCTGCTGAACGCCGACGGGCGCTACTGCGGGATTCCCGACATCTCGGTGTGCGCGACCTGCCTGAACCGCCACCCCGCGAGCAACGTGGCCCTCACCCCGCCCACCGAGATCGGCCCGTGGCGCGCGATCTGGGGACGCTGCCTGCACACGGCCGACGAGGTGCGCTTCTTCTCCGAGTCCACGCGCGAGCATTTCCTGCGCGCCTATCCAACGCTGCCGCGCGATCGCCTCACGGTGATCCCGCACAAGTCGGATTACGTGCCGGAGCGCCTCCCCCGCCTCGATGCCCAGGCCCCGCTCGTGATCGGCGTGCTCGGCGAGATCAGCGTGCACAAGGGCGCCGCAATCCTGAAGGAGATGGTGCGCCTCATCGACGAGACGGGCGCCAACGTGCGCATCGTGGTGCTGGGCACGCTGCACGCAGCGCTCAAGTCCGAGCGGCTCACCGTGACCGGCGCTTACGACCGCGCGCACCTCGTGGAGATGATCGAGGCGAACGGCATCAACATGTTCCTCTTCCCCTCCATCTGGCCGGAGACGTTCTCGTACGTGGTGGCGGAGCTGATCGCGCTCGACGTGCCGGTCGTCGCCTTCGACCTCGGCGCCCCGGGCGAGAGGCTGCGTGCCTACCCCAGGGCTAGAATGTGCGGCGAGGCGAGCGCAGCCGCCGCGCTCGCCACCCTCGTCGCGTTCCATCGCGAGCTATCGTCGCAACGCGTCCGCGCTGCCCAGAACTAGGGAATCCGCACCTTGCCCCAGCAACTCCACGTCTTCACCAGCGCGGCGGTCAACTACCTGCCCAAGGTGCGCGCCCTGTGCCGCTCCATCCGGCGCTTCCATCCCGAGGCAATGATCCATCTCGCGCTCGCCGACGAGCGCCCCCCATGGCTCACCACCGAGGGCGAGCCGTTCGACTCGATCCTCGAGATGGGCGAGCTCGGCATCCCGAAGCTCACCGGCTGGAGCTTCATGCACAACATCGTCGAGCGCTCGACGGCGATCAAGCCGTTCGCGCTGCTGCGCCTCCTCGAGCGCCCGGACTGCAAGGCGGTCGTCTACTTCGATCCCGACATGGTGCTGTTCTCGCCGGTCAACGACATCCTCGCGACCCTCGAGACCTCCAACGTCGCCCTCACGCCCCACCAGACCAAGCCCGAGAAGACCCTCGAGGCAGTGCTCGACAACGAGATCACCAGCCTCAAGATGGGGGTCTTCAACCTGGGCTTCATCGGCGTCGCGAACACCGCCGAGGGCCGCAATTTCGCCCAATGGTGGTCCGACCGCACCTACCATTTCTGCCGCGCAGAGGTGCCCAATGGGCTCTTCACCGATCAGAAGTGGATCAACTTCGCGCCCATCTTCTTCGACGGGGTGGCGATCCTCAAGTCGCCGCGCCACAACGTGGCGACCTGGAACATCACCACGCGCGCCCTCACGGGCAGCGTGCGCGAGGGCTTCCGCGTCGACGGCGAGCCGCTCGGCTTCTACCACTTCACGGGATTCGACAGCGGCGCGCACCGGATCATGGCGGTGAAGAACGCGTCGGGCAACGCGGCGCTGCAGGATCTCATCGGCTGGTACGAGAAGGAGATCGCCGCCGCCCCGCACTATCCGGGGAACCGCGAGCCGTGGGCGTTCGCGAGCTTCGATGACGGCACGCCGATCCTGCCGCGCCACCGCTGGCTCTACCGCAACCGCCTCGATCTCCAGGCCGCGTTCCCCAACCCTTACCTCGCCGGCACGGACGACCTGTCCTTCTTCGAGTGGTGCAACACGGAGGGCAGGCTGCGCTATCCGGAGTTCTTCGCCGAAGGGGCGCCGCTCGACATCCCGCCGGCACCGCCGGGAGGCTCGAGCGTGCCCCCCGCGGTCGCCTGGCGCCTCTTCTTCCTCCTCTTCGCCCCGCGGGGCGGCAGGCTCCTGCGCGCAAGGCTCGCGCGGCTGGTGCGCCGCGAAGGGCTCGGGGGAATCACCCGGCGCCTGCGCCAACCGTCGAGCGCGGAGCTGCGGTGATCGACGTCGTCATCCCGGTCTACAAGGGCCTCGAGCAGACGCGCACCTGCATCGAGAGCGTCCTAGCGTCGCGCGAATCCACGCCGTGCGAGGTCGTTGTGGTCGACGACGCGACGCCGGATCCCGCGATCGCGCAGTACCTGCGGGAGCTCGCCGCGCAGCGCCGCATCACGCTCCTCGCCAACGAGGCGAACGCGGGTTTCGTGCAGTCGGTGAACCGCGGCATGGCGCTTCACGGCGAGCGCGACGTGGTCCTGCTGAACAGCGACACCGAAGTCGCGAACGACTGGCTCGGCCGCCTCCACGCGGCCGCGCATTCCGCGCCCAACGTCGCGACCGTGACCCCGTTCTCCAACAACGCGACCATCTGCTCGTACCCGTTCGAGGGATGGAAGGGCGGCGTGCCCGGGACGCTCGGCCTCGCCGCGCTCGACGTGATCTTCGCCCGCGCCAACGCGGGACGCTCGATCGAGCTGCCCACGGGCGTCGGATTCTGCCTGTACATCCGGCGCGATTGCCTGCAGGCGATCGGCCCGTTCGACGCGCAACGCTTCGGGCGCGGCTACGGCGAGGAGAACGACTTCTGCATGCGCGCGGGCAAGGCCGGCCGGCGCAACATCCTCGCCGCCGACGTGTTCGTGTATCACGAGGGCTCGGTAAGCTTCTCGGAAGAGCGCTTCGACCTCATGAAGGCGGCGGGCCCCGCGCTCGTCGCGATCCACCCCGAATACCCGTTGAGGGTCCACGAGTTCATCGAGAGGGACGAGACCGCCGCATTGCGCTGCGCCGTGGACCGCGAACGCGCCGAGCGCGGCATGGAGGAGGCGCGCTGCGTCCTCGAGGAACGGCGCGAGGAACGCGCCGGGGTCGTGCATTACCTCAACAAGCTCCTGCGGCTTTCGTGGGATTACGAGGACCGGGTCGCGGCGCTGCGCCGGGAGTTCACCGCGGCCGCCGCCACCCTCGACGAGCGCGACGAGATGATCGCCAAGGAGAAGGCTCTCGTGGCCGAGCGCGACGCCGAGGTGGAGAGGCTGCGCGCCGGGTTGAGCCACGCCGAGACGCTCGCGTTCTCGCGGCAGAAGGAGCTCGAGGACATCCACTCGAACCCGCTGTGGCGCTATTACCAGTATTTCCGGCGCCGCGGGCGCCGCGGCTTGTCGTGACCGATCCGATCGAGCGGCTCGCGCGCTCGCCCCGGCCGCGCGTGCTCTTCGTGAGCCACGCCTACGGCGGCGGCGTGGGACGCCACATCGACGAGCTCGCCCGCGCGCTGCAGGGCGACGCGGAAATCCTGCTCGCGCAGCCCTTCCTCAAATCGTTCGTCGTGCTGCGCTGGCTGCGCCCCGGCGAATCGCTCAACCTGTGGTTCAACTCGGGCGGGGAGTGGGAACGCTTCGTGGGTCTCCTCGTCGCGATCGGCATCGATCGCGTCCACTTTCATCATGTCCACGGCTGGCCCCAGGGCGTGCTCGACTTGCCGGCGCGCCTGGCTTGCGACTACGACCTCACGCTGCACGATTTCTTCCCCGCCTGCCCCGAGTATCACTTCACCGCCGCCGACCGGCGCTTCTGCGGCGCCGTCGCCGGGTGCCAGCGTTGCCTCGAGGCGCGCCCGGCGCAGTGGCCGCTTTCGATCGACGCGTGGCGCGCGCTCTTCGCGCACGTGCTCGCCGGCGCGGGACGCGTGATCGCTCCGTCACGGGACGCGGCGCAGCGCCTGGGCACGTTCTTCCCCGAGGTACACGCGAGAGTCTGGCCACACTCGTACGAGCCGGGTGCGCCGGAGCGCGCACCGCTGCGCATCCTCGTACCCGGCGCGATCTCGCCGGAGAAGGGACTCGATCTCCTCGAAGCGTGCGTGATGGATGCGGCCCAACGCCGCTTGCCGCTGCACTTCCGGGTCGTCGGCTTCACCGCGCGGCCGATCGCCGCATGGCCCCGCCAACCCTATTCGCTCACCGGCGAGTATCCCGAGGGCCGGCTTCCCGAGCTTCTCGCGCTGGAGCGCGGCGATGCCATCTTCTTCCCGGCGCAATGCGCCGAGACCTTCTCGTACACGCTCTCGTCGTGCCTCGATACCACGCTGCCGATCGTCGCGACCGATCTCGGCGCGCTGCCCGAGCGACTCGCCGGGCGGGCGAACGCGCGCATCGTGCCGTGGAATAGCGATGCTCGCGCGGTAAACGATGTCTTCATGGAACTGCATGAGGATTCGACCGCCACGCCGTCGCGGGACGCCAAGGCGGTGAGCGCGGAGAGCTATCGCAAGCTCTACGTCGACCCGTTGCCGTCGCATGCCCGGGCGGCGCGCATGCCGTTGCCGCCGATCGAGCCGCGCTGGCTGCACGAGCCGGGCGAGGACTATCTTCCGCCGTGGACTCTCGCGACGCTCTTCGACGACGCCATCGGCTGCGGGCGCGCGAGCTCGCTCGAGATTCTGAGGACGAGGACGCGCGAGGCCGACGCCGAGCTCGAGGCCGCGCGCTGCGCGAGCGCCACCCCTCGCGAGGCGCCGCGCTCCACGCTCGGGGCTCTTGCCCGCCTGCTCAAGCGCTGATCGCCTGGCCCTGCGGTATCATTCCCGGGAACCGGCTGCCCCCCTTCCCGGTACAACAAGGCCGTGAAAAAACTGCCACGCTGGCTTCCGCAGTTGAGCGCCAACACCTGGATCCGCATCGCCGCGGGCCTCGCGGTGGTGCTCGCGTTCGTCCTGAACGAGGTCGAGTGGGTGCAGTTCCGCTTCATCCAGCAGATGGAGCTCTGGGCGTACGACACGCGCTTGAGGCTCTTCATGCCGAAGACGCTCGACCCGCGCGTCGTGATCCTCGACATCGACGAGAAGAGCCTCAACGCCGAGGGCCGCTGGCCGTGGAGCCGCAACAAGGACGCGGAGTTGATCCGCCAGCTCTTCGAGCGCTACAAGGTGCGCGTGGTGGGATTCGACGTCGCCTTCCCCGAGGCCGACACGAGCTCGGGCCTCGCGAGCCTCGACGACATGGCGAAGACCGACCTCAAGGACGACGCCCCGTTCGTCGCGACCCTCGAGAAGCGGCGCGCCTCCCTGGACTACGACCGTATCTTCGCCGACGAGATTGCGAAGTATCCGGTGGTGCTTGGCTTCTTCCTCGGCGGCAAGACCGACGAGGCGGGCGTCCTGCCCGCACCCGTGTTCGACAAGGAGTCGGCATTCGGGAAGTGGGACACGATCCGCAACGTGGCGACCGGCTACAGCGGCAACCTCGACATCCTGCAAAAGAAGGCCGCGGCCGCGGGCCACCTCTATCCGCAGCTCGATTTCGACGGCGTGACGCGGCGCGTGCCGATCTTCATGGCGTACGGCGAGGGCTTCTACGAGGCGCTCTCGTTCGCGGTGACGCGCACCTATCTCGGCAACCTCCCCGCGAAGATCAAGGTCCTGCCGCCCACCGGGGGCAGCAACCTCGCGTTCGTGCCCTGGGTGGAGATCGGCGACTTGCGCGTGCCGCTCGACGAGCGCATGAGCGCGCTCGTGCCCTACCGCGGCAGCTCCGGCGTCTACCGCTACGTTTCCGCGACCGACGTCCTGCGCGGCACGCTCCCCGCCGACGAGTTGAAGGACAAGATCATCATCGTCGGCACGTCGGCGCAGGGCCTGCTCGACCTGCGCTCGACCCCGGTGCGCGAGGACTTCCCCGGCGTGGAGGTGCACGCCAACCTCATCAGCGGCTTCCTCGACCAGTCGATCATGTACAAGCCCGCCGAGGTGCTCGCCATCTCGGTGCTCACCGTCCTTCTCATCGGCATTCCCTTCGCGATCGCGCTGCCGCGCCTCTCGGCGCTCACCTCGACCGTGGCCATGTTCACGGTGGCCGCACTCCTCGTCCTCATCAACTTCTACGCGTGGTCGTCGCACCACTTCGTCCTCAACATCGCAGCTCCACTCATGATGCTGGCGCTGCTCTACCTCCTCAACATGGCGTGGGGCTTCTTCATGGA
>JBDTXQ010000081.1:0-9088 GCA_040006115.1 Usitatibacter sp. | reverse complement strand
TCTACGCGGTGATGATGGTGCTCATCGTGCCGCTTTCCGCGAGCCTCTCGGACGCGACCATGCGCCGCGACCGCTACGTGTCGGTCGGGCTCATCATCTCGGGCCTCTCCGGGCTGCTCCTGCTCCTCTCGGACAGCTTCCTGGTCCTCTTCGGCGTGGTGTTCCTGCTGGGGCTGGGCCAGGCGCTCTCGATCGCCGCGCAGAGCGCGCTGGTCGCCGAGCACTGCCAGGAAGAGATCCGCATCTACGGCCACGACGCGGTGTACGGCGTGTACCGGTTGCTGGAGCGCCTGGGCAACGCGATGGGCCCGCTGATCGCGAGCCTGCTGGTGATACTGTGGGGGTATCAAGGTGCGTTCGTCGCGTTGAGCGCGCTGGTGCTCTTCTGCGGGATCGCCTTCACCATCGCCACCCACGGCTCCGAATGGACGCCGGCCGCGCCCGCCCACTCATGATCCGCGCCCTCCTCGCCCTCGTCGTCGTCGCCTTCACGCTCGCAGCCGACGGCGATGCGCAGGCGCAGCTCATTACGCGCCCGTACCGCATCTACGCGATCACCTTCCGCGGCATGACCGACGTGGAAAAGGGCTTCCAGGACTACTTCTCCGCGCGCCGCATCCCGGTGCAGATCACCTTCCGCGACCTGAACCGCGACAACACGCGGATGCCCGGCTTCCTCGAGGAGATCAAGCGCACCAAGCCCGACCTCGTCTACACCTGGGGAACCTCCGTCACGCTGGGAGTGGTCGGCACCTACGACCAGGTCGACCCCGCGGTGCACATCACCGACATCCCGGTGGTCTTCACGCTGGTCGCCGCGCCCGTGCTCGCCAAGATCGTCCGCGACCTGAAGAACCCCGGACGCAACGTGACCGGCGTCTTCCACGTGGCGCCCACCGAGGCGCAGATCCGCGCGATGGCGTCGTATCGGCCGTTCAAGTCGCTCGGCATCCTGTATACGCCGACCGAGCAGAACTCCGTGGTCGTGGTCGAGGAAGTGCGCGAAGTCTCCAAGCGCCTCGGCTTCTCGGTGATCGCCAAGCCCCTGAAGCTCGACGCCAACAAGAAAGTCACTGCGGAAGGCGCCCCTGAGATGGTGCGCGAGCTGAAGCGGCAGAACGCCGAGTGGCTCTACCTTCCGCCCGACTCCTACCTCGGCACGATCGCGCAGAAGGTGGTCATCCCCGCCGCGCTGGCGGTGGGCCTGCCGGCGTTCGCCTCGACCGAGCAGCTCATGGAAACGGGTGCGGTGGCGGGCCTTGTGAGCCGCTACCACTCGATCGGGCAGTTCACCGCGTACAAGGCCGAGCAGATCCTGGTGAACAAGGTTGCCCCGGCGAAGATCCCGGTGGAGACGCTCACGCGCTTCGCGCTCCAGGTACGCATGGACGTCGCCGAGCAGCTGAAGCTTCCGCCGCCGCTGCCGATGTTCAACTACGCCGAGCTGATCGTCCCGAAGGCCGAGGAAGCCGCGGCCGCGCCCAAGCAGTAGCGGCTAGCTCGCGCGCTGCATGATCGCGGAGACGAGCTCTCCCACGATCTCGATGGTTTCCCCAGATCGCGACTTGAAGCGCAGCAGCGTGTTGCCCACGGTGCGCTCGAGGCGCAGCCCGTCGCAGTAGAGGAAGATCTGCATCTGCGCGCCGAAGCGGATCGCGGCGACCTTGCCGTTCTCGGTCTTGATCACCAGGCGCTTGTTGGTGATGACCATGCTCGCCTCGCCCTGGGGCTTGGCCCCGGCTTCCGGCAGCACGTGCGCGCTCGCCGAATAGGCTTCGTAGGACTTGCCCCACTCGAGCTTCACGCCCTCGGCCTGGCGCGTCGACGGCTGGTCGAAGAGCGCCACCGTGAGGCTGTAGTGCGCGATCTCGCCGGGCTCCATCTGCACGCCGCGCAGGGCGGAGTTGTTCGCCGGGACCTCGGGGAGGTTGCCGTGGCGGATCTCGGTCAACGTGCGAAGCCGCGCGAGGTCCCAGCGCGTCTTCTCGACCTGGTCGTCGCGCAGCGCCAGGAATTTCTGGATCTTGGCGAGCTCGTGCGCGTCGGTGGCGGTGACCTCGCCGTCCTTGCGCACGGCGGCCACCGCCTCGTTGTACACCTCGCGCCGGATCACTGTCCTGTCGTCGGCGGCGCCGGACACGTCGAGCTCCTTGCGGGCCTCCTCGAGCTCCTTCAGGTCCTTCGAGTCGAGGCGGCCGTCGGAGACCGCCTCCCTCAGTTTGTCGCGGAACGCCGCCTTCTTCTTTTCCCCACCGAACCAGTCCTTGATTCCCATGCGCCTCCCCGGGCGTTGATCAGCTGCAGAAGAACTCGACGAACTCCGTCGCGGTCGAGCGCGATTGCCCGAGCGTGATGAAGCCGTGGCCACGCAGCACCGCCTCTTCCCCGCGCAGCACCAGCTCGCGCTCGCCATCGATGCTGAGGTAGGTGCCGTTCTGGCTGCGGTCGGCGAGCACGAAGGCGCCGTTGCGCGACGCGATCTCGCAATGCGCGCGCGAGGCCTTGCGGTCGGCGACCACCAGGCCCGCGGTCATGTCGCGCCCCACCACCACCGGCGCGCCGCCCGCGGCGAGCGTCACCACGCGGGTGCGATGGACGAGCCGAAGCGACTCTCCCGCGTCCGTCGAAACGCGCTGCACGGCGAGCTCGGTCGCGTCCTCGCTGTCGCTCCACATGAGCTCGCACACGTCGACGCCGTCCTTCCAGCCCTTCATCGGCACCGAGAAGAGCTTGCGGCACCCCATCTTCTGCATCGGCGTGAGCAGGTCGACGGTCTGCGTCGAGGCGACGATCTGGTCGCGCGCCGCCATCTCGGTCAAGCGCGCCGCGAGGTTCACCGTCTCGCCGAAGAGGTCGCCGTCGCGCTCGTCGACCGGGCCGAAATGCATGCCGATGCGCACCCCCAGGCGCACCTTCTCCACGGGCGAGATGTCGTGCACGCCGAGCTGGATGTCGCGCGCGGCTTCGCCCGCCGCGGCTGCGTCGGGGAAGATCGCCATGACCTCGTCGTCGTGCGCCTTCACGACGCGCCCGCCGTGCTGCTCGGTGAGCGCGGTGCAGAGCTTCACGCACAGCTCGATCGCCTGGTGGCCCGCGGTGGCACCCACGGTGTCGCAGAAGTCGGTGCTTCCGCTAACGTCGGCAAAGAGAACGCATCCCGATGTCGCGTCGGTCATCGCGCGAGTGTGCCAGAGAATCGCTATCTCTTCAGGCGGTCGAAATACTTCTTGCGGAACTTGGCGACCTTGGGATCGATCACGTAGCTGCAGTACGGATTGCCCCCGCCCACCCGCTCGTAGTACTCCTGGTGTCCCGCCTCGGCGATGTGGAACTCGGCCGCGGGCACGATCTCGGTGACGATCGGGGCGCCGAACATCTTGTCGTTCGCGAGTTTCGCCACCACTTGCCTGGCGGTGCTTTCCTGCTCCGGCGAATCGAAGAAGATCGCGGAGCGGTATTGGGTTCCGACGTCGTTGCCCTGGCGGTTCAGCGTGGTGGGATCGTGGATGGTGAAGAAGACGCCGAGGAGGTCCTCATACGAGACCTCTTCCGGGTCGAACGCGATCCTAACCGCCTCCGCGTGGCCGCTACGCCCGCCGCAGACTTCCTCGTAGGTGGGCTTGGCGCTCTTGCCGCCGATGTAGCCCGATTCGACCGATTCGACGCCCTTCAACTGGTCGAAGACCGCTTCCAGGCACCAGAAACACCCCCCGGCCAGGGTAGCAACTTCCCTCGTCATGCACGCCTCCAACAAGTAAGATATTCATCATGGCACAGACCGTCCGACCCCCTCGCGAGCCGCGCACGCGCGAAAGCCTGCCAGAGCAGGGGATCTCGCGCGAGGTGCTGCTAGAGAAGTATGCCAAGGACGGTGAGACCTCGGCCTCCGAGATTCGTGCCCGCGTGGCGCGAGCGCTCGCGGCGGTCGAGCCCGAGGCGCGGCGTGCCCATTGGGAGGCGAAATTCCTCGAGGCGCAGGAGCGTGGCTTCATCCCCGCGGGGCGCATCAACTCGGCGGCCGGCACCTCGCTCACCGCGACTCTTATCAACTGCTTCGTGCAACCGGTCGGCGACTCGATCACGGAAGTGGTCGACGGCAAGCCCGGGATCTACACGGCGCTCGCGGAGGCCGCCGAGACGATGCGCCGCGGCGGCGGCGTGGGGTACGACTTTTCCTCGATCCGCCCGGAGGGCGCGCACGTGCGCGGCACCAACTCGCGCGCGAGCGGGCCGGTGTCGTACATGCGCGTCTTCGACCAGTCGTGCGAGACGGTGGAGTCGGCCGGCGCCCGGCGCGGCGCGCAGATGGGGGTTCTGCGCTGCGACCACCCCGACATCGAGCGCTTCATCCACGCCAAGGACGCGGGCGAGCTCACCAACTTCAACATTTCGGTGGGCGTGACCGACGCGTTCATGCGCGCGGTGGAAGGCGACGCCGAGTTCGAGCTCGCGCACAAGGCCGAGCCTTCTCCCGACCTGCGCGAGGCAGGCACATATCAACGCGCCGATGGATCGTGGGTGTATCGCAAGACGCGGGCGCGCGATCTGTGGGAGCAGATAATGCGGTCGACTTACGACCATGCGGAGCCGGGCGTGCTGTTTCTCGACCGGATGAATCGCGATAACAACCTGCACTATTGCGAGACCCTCGAAGCGACCAACCCTTGCGGCGAGCAAAATCTGCCCTCGTACGGTTGCTGCGACCTCGGATCGATCGACCTGACACGCTTCGTGCGAAATCCTTTCGGGCAGAACGCCAGTTTCGATTTCGAACGATTCGCGCCGGCGGTGGAAGTGGCCGTCCGCATGCTCGACAATGTGCTCGATGCAACCCCGTGGCCGCTGAAGCAGCAGCTCGACGAGTCCAAGGCGAAGAGACGGGTCGGACTCGGCTTCACCGGACTCGGCGACGCCCTGATCATGCTTCGCCTTCGTTACGACACCGACCCAGCGCGCGCCATGGCTGCGAAGATTTCCGAATTCATGCGCGATCGGGCGTATGCAACTTCGGTGGAGCTTGCAAGAGAACGCGGTGCGTTCCCGATGTTCAACAAGGATCTATATCTTTCCGGCGGAAATTTCGCCTCGCGCCTGCCGCAGGAGCTGAAGGATTCGATCCGCAAGCACGGCATCCGCAATTCGCACCTGCTTTCGATCGCGCCCACCGGCACCATCAGCCTCGCCTTCGCGGACAACGCCTCCAACGGCATCGAGCCGCCGTTCTCGTGGACCTACACGCGCAAGAAGCGCATGGCCGACGGCACGCACAGGCAATTCCGCGTCGAGGACCACGCGTGGCGCCTTTATCGCCACATGTTCGGCGAGGACGCGAAGCTGCCCGAATACTTCGTGACGGCGCTCGAGATCTCCGCGGACGCGCACCAGGAAATGGTGGCGACGGTCGCGCCGTTCATCGACACCAGCATCTCGAAGACGGTGAACGTCGCCGAGGATTATCCGTACGCGCAGTTCGAGGGCCTCTACATGAAGGCGTGGAAGTCGGGCCTGAAGGGCCTTGCGACGTATCGACCCAACGCCGTGCTGGGTGCGGTGCTCACGCCCGATGCGCCGGCGAAGGAGCGGGCGGAGCTCTCCGGCGACGGCGCCAACCGCCGCCTCGCGATCAAGGCGCTGCCGCAACCGGTGCTCACCAGCCTGCGCTGGCCGGGCCGCCCCGAGATGCCCGAGGGCAACCTCGCGTGGACCTACATGATCGATTCGCCGTTCGGCCGCTTCGCGCTCTTTGTTGGCCAGGTGGAGGAGGGCGCCAAAGCAATTCCCTTTGAAGTTTGGGTGAACGGGTCCGAACAGCCCAGAGGCCTGGGCGCCGTCGCCAAGACGCTCTCCATGGACATGCGCGCCGACGACCGCGCCTGGCTGAAGATGAAGCTCGACGTGCTCGCCGACACAGTGGGCGACGACAGCTTCGAGATGCGCTTCCCGCCGCACGGCGAGAAGCGCAAGGTGCCGGGCGTGGTGTCCGCGATGGCGCAGGTGGTGCGCTTCCGCTGCGAGCAGTTGCGCGCGTTCGACGCTCCATCGCGCACGCCCGTGCTGGACCACATGTTCAGCGTCGACGAGCCGCGCACCGGAACCGACGGCACGCTCTCGTGGACGGTCGACGTCGCGAATCCCGCGTCGGGCGACGAGTTCGTGCTCGGGCTGAAGGAGATCCAGCTTCCGGACGGGACGACACGGCCGTACTCGATCTGGCTCTCGGGACACTACCCGCGGGCCCTCGACGGCCTCACGCGCATCCTCTCCCTCGACATGCGCGTGGTCGATCCCGCGTGGATCGGCATGAAGCTCAGGAAGCTACTTGATTATTCCGAGCCCCTCGGCGATTTCATGGCGTTCGTTCCCGGCGAGCGCCGCCAGCAGAACTGGCCTTCGACCATCGCCTACCTCGCGCGGCTCGTGATCCATCGCTACGCGATGCTGGGCGTGCTCGACGAGCGTGGCTATCCGACGCGCGAGATGGGAATCCTCGAGAGCCCGCGCGCTGACGAGGAGCCGGCAGTGATGAAGGGCGCGCGGTGCCGTGAATGCGGCAACTACACCGTCATCCGCAAGGACGGCTGCGACTTCTGCAGCGCCTGCGGGTGGACCGGGGTTTGCGGCTAGAAGGCGGGCGGGCGCCGCGTCAGCGCGCGCGTTCCGGCTTCACCAGGGGCACCACGTAGTGGTAGAGCGGCATGGTGACCATCATCCCGAGGACCACACCGCAGAAGGCGCCCGCGAGCGCGAAGACCTTGGAGTTGAAGGCGTCGCCGACGAAATAAAGACCGACGATCGCCAGCAGGAAGACGGGAAGGGCGGCCAGGTGCGCGCGCCCCCACGGGACGCTCACCCGCCGCTTGCAGCCCACGCATTGCAGGGTCCTGCTCGGGCCGAGCTTCTGCTTCTGCCAGAAGGAGAAGGTCTTGCGGTTGCACCACGGGCATTCGTACATCGCACACTCCCTTGGCCGCTTCCTCGTGCGGCTCTCGGAAGCAATCATACGTCCGGCCGCACCCGATTGGGCCCCAGGATTGCAGGTGTAAAGAACGCCCGGCGGGTCTACTTGAACGTCCAGCGGTAGACGGCGTCGATGCCGGGAAGGAAGCCCGCGCGCACCAGCACCTGGAATTTCTGCGAGAGGGTCCACGTGATCTTGAGCGCGCCCTCGGCGTCGGCCAGGCCCTGCTCGTAGGTGAGGTGCAGGTGGCTGTTGAGGCGCTTGCCCACGCTGATCACCTCGGACGCGGAAGGCGTGCCGGTGCGCCCGGCGACGGTGCTCTGCGGCAAGACGCCGAGGTTGCTCGACGTGTCCGCCCGCCCGATCTTCACGTCGTCGATGCCGAATTTCCTGCCGAAGCTGGAGCCGGGGCTGCGGTTGCCGAGCAGCGCTCCCGCCGCGGCGAGGAGCACGGAGGCGTCGCCCGGCGAGGAGTCCGATGCGCCGCGCCCGAGCACCAGCCAGGAGAGCTTCTCGGGCTCCGGCACGTCGGGCGACGACACCAGGCGCACGCGCGGGCGCGTCGTCGTACCGAGGATCTCCACGCCCGCCTCGACCGCGAGCCCCTTCCTCAGCGCGAGCACGTTCAGCCGCGGGTTGTCGAGCGGGCCGGCGAAGGTGAGGATGCCGCGCTCGATCTCGAGCTTCTGCCCGTAGCCCTCGTAGGTGCCGCCCGTGCTGCGGATCACGCCGGTCGCGCGCAACGTGCTTCCCACTTCGCCCGTTATGCGCAAGTCGCCGGTGAGGCGGGTGTCGAGCCCGCGGCCCTCGAAGCGCACGCGGTCGTTGAGGGAGACCTTGATATCGAGGCGCATCGGCTCCCTCGTCTTCGCGAGGTCATCCTGCGCCGCCGGCTGGGAGGCGCGCACCACGAAGACGTCCTCGGAAACCGTCGGCAGCGCCTCGGCGAGCGCGCCGATCCATCCCGCGTCGGCCTTGAATGCGCCGGTGGCGACGAGGCCCGTCTTTCCCGCCTCGAGCCGCGCCTGCCCGGTGACCGCCACGAAGCGCTTGGCAAGCTGGGTGACGGGCACTTTGTCGGCCTTCACGGTGATCGCGCCCTGGTGGGCGACCAGGTCGATGGAGCCTTCCGCGGTGATGGTGCCACTCTCCACCGGGGTGTCGATGCGGCGTATCCGCTCGAGCGCCGCTTGCGACGGATGCCAGGGAGTCCTTGCAACGAAGCGCTCGATCGCGAGCGAGCGCCCGTCGAGGCGCAACGCCACCTCGCCTTCGGCGATCTCGAAGCCGCTCTGCGGCTCGCGCACGACGAGCCTCTCGGCGCGCACGCGCCCGGCAAAGCGCGGTTCGGCGCCGGTGCCGGAAACGGTGAGCGCGGCGTCGAGGCGCCCGCCCAGCCTGGCGTCGGGGCCGAGCCATGCTACCAGCGCCGAGAGATCGGGCACCTCGGCCGCGAGCTTTCCCTCGACGGGAGAGTCCTCGGCGAATTGCCAGCCTGTGGCGCCGTGCACGATGAGGCCGGCGCCTTCCCCCTGGACCTTGCCGATGCGATCGCCGATCACGTTCACCACGCCGCGCATGCGCCCGCGCACCGCCTCGGCGTGCAGCGTGAGCTCGGTGAGGCCGAGCGCGAGCGGCGGCTCGCCCACGCGCAGATCGCCGGAGACTCGCTTCACGTCGATCATCCCCTCGAAGGTGCCCGCGGCGTGGATGTCCCATTCGCCCGCGACTACGAGGTCGGAGCGCGGCACCGTCCCCAGCCGAAGGCTGCGCGCGAGGTTCTGGACCTGCAGGCCACCGGTGGAACCCTTCAGGTCGAGCGTGCCTGGTGTCCAGCGCGTGAGGGCGAGCCGCGCCTCCCCCCAGTCGCCGCGCAGCGACGCGTCGCCCAGCTCGACGCGCGCCGCGGAAAGGAAGAGCGCGGCCGGAGCGGCGAGCGCGAAGGCGCCACGCCCGGTCATCGCGAACGATTCGATGCGCCCGTTCCACGCGAGGCCCGGGGCCTTCGCGTCGATGCCGCCCTGCAGCGACGCGCGCAATCGGTTGTCGCGCGTCATCGTCGCATCGACGTCGACGCGATGCGCCGCGCGCGCGCCGCTCACCGTGGCGCTCACCGCCTCGGCGATCGCG